>JANOOM010000509.1:0-7386 GCA_031421335.1 Armatimonadota bacterium | reverse complement strand
GAGGAAGAAGTGCATGACGAGCTTCTGGTTCCTAAGCACTCGGTAGACTACGAGATCTGGAACAAGCTGCTCGGCAAGCCGAACCTGGCGGGCTAGCCAGAATCTGACACGGCAAAAGCCTCCGACTCCGCATTAAGCGCGGCGTCGGAGGCTTTTGCCATGTCTACCAAGTACCGGGCTGTCATCTTGCGGGCGGCTTCGGCGACGGCGGCCCGCAGGGGGACAGGTTCCAGAACTTCGGCCTGCGCGCCGAAGGACAGCACCCAATAGAGCATCTCTTCATAACCATGCACAGTCACGCGGAAGAATAGGCTGCCGTCGGGCTGCTTCTCGATGCGCTGACTGCTGTGCCACTGCCCCCCCGCGATCCAGCCGGCCACCTCGCGGTCGAAGTGTATGACGACCTCGGCCGGCTCGCCGCCCGATTGGAGCTGCCAGCCGCGACTCAGCCATTCGGCCAGGTCGAAGTCCTTGGGGTACTGGAACCGGGCGTCCTCGTTCACGCGCAGCCACTTGATCCGGTCCAGGCCGAAGGTGCGGATGCCCGACCGGAGGTGGCAGTAGCCCACCAGATACCAGGCCCCGATCTTGTAGGTCAGTCCGTAGGGGTCCACGCGCCGCTTGGTCGGCTCCGGGCGGTTCCGGGACATGTAGGTGATGTCAACGGGGTGGTGGCGCATGATGGCCGACTGCAAATCCTGGTAGATGACGGCCGAAAAGTCCCGCACGACCGGCAAGCCGATGGAAACGCGCTCGTCCGACTTCTTGACCTCGGCGGCGATGCGCCGGGGCAGGATGATATCTATCTTCTTCAGGGCCGACGCCAGAGCGCCCTTGTAGGCCGCCCCCGCTTGATTGGCGAAGCTAGTGCCGGCCAGGCGCAGGGCGAGGGCCTCAGGGGGCGTAAACGAGGTCGGCAGGAACTTCATCTCGGCCAGCCCGAACTTGCCGTCTTTGCGCTTGACCTGCCCCCACTGCCGCAAAACGGCGATATCGCGCTCGATAGTGGCGCGCGACACGTCGAACTTTTTTTCCAGCCCGGCCACGTCCCAGGTGTAAGGCTCCCGGTCAATAAGCTGAAGAATCTGGATCAAGCGCGAAAATTGTTCTTCAAGTGTCATATGTCGCTCAGCAGGTGGGCTTCGCCGCCTGGCGAGATCGTGTATCGGACTTTGACAACCTCGTGGTCAGGGTCCCAGTCTTCCATACGGTCGTTGGTCACCAGCGGCGCCCCCAGCAGCTTTGCCATGCGGAGCAGTACCTCATCGGCCACCGTGCCGGCGTCCACCAGCAGCAGTTCCCGGCTGTCGCGCAGGCCGCGCAAGGCGGCCGGCTCGTCAATAAAATAGGGGAGGTTGGCGTCGGCATACAAGACGATCGGAAAAAAGCCGCGTGCCCACAGTGCGCGCCGGATGGCCCGCAAGTGCCGCAAGCGCGGCTGGCCATGGACCAGTGATTCCTGGTCGAACCAGGCGACGTTGCTGCCGTCCACCACGGCCGGCCCGCGCGGCGTCCGGCGCACTGGCAGGAGGCGGAGGGGGTCGTCGGAGGCGGCCTCTTTCAAGGCGGCCCACACCCGCGCGTAAGTCTGAGGGTCGGCGGCCTCTAAAGCCAGCAGGGCGGACCGGACCGCGTCCACTATGGAGCCGCCACGATCCACGGCCTCGGCGACCGCACGCGCGGTCGCCGTCACCCCCGGCCCGAGTTTCAGCGGCAGCACGTCGTCTGGCCCGAGCGCGCCGGGCGGTGGCATCAGGACGGGCGCCAGGGCCGTCTGCGCTGAAATGACGTTCGCCAACCAGCCGAACGTGTACGGGTCTGTCCCGCGCAGGCGCGACAACAGCAGGCGCCCGGCCTCGACGGCCGCGCTATCGGTTGGGGATACCGACTGGAGGAAAAGCCGCGCGTCGGCCTCTGCTCCCTCGGGGCGCGGCAGCAGCCGCAGCAGGCGCCCCAGAGTTTCGGCGGCGGCGGGCGCGTCCAAGCGGGAAACGTTGGCGCCGAGCAGACGCCGGGCATGGGCGGCTGCGGAGCGGAGGTCTTTCTTGCCTTCCAGCGCCCGTACCGCGATGTCTAAAGCGTCGCCGTCGCCTGCGTCCCCCTTCAGCACGTCTTCAGCCAGCGCCAGCGCCTGCTCGAACTTGCCCTTGTCCAGCAGGTGCCGAACCGCCGTCAGCCACGGCGAAATAACATCCTGGATCTCGGTTTGAACGGCCTGAGAGGACCGCGCAGGCGTGGAAGGGGGAGGGGAGACTTTATCTTCGCTGAGCGCCTTCAGCAGACGCGTTTCCGTCTGCTCAGCGCGTGCGACATGGCGCTCCAGGCGGCTGATGCGGTCGGCCTGCTTCCGGACCAGCCGCTCCGCCTCGTCGCGGGCGGCTTCCGAAGCTCTCTGAGATTTGAGCGCCGCATCTCGTTCCGCCTGAGCCGGTCCCAGCGCTTGCCGCGCCTCGTCGCGCTCGCGCCGCCGCTGGTCCCGCTCGGCGCGGGCGGCAATCAATGGGTCGGGCTTGTCGGGAGGCGGGGCGGCTTGCGCCGATGTGGGGGAGGATTTGGCGACGACCGCCGGGTCGGGTTCTGCCTCGGCCAGGTCGCGCAGCTTGTCGGCCAATGCTGCGTCTTTCATGGTGGCCTGAGCCAGCCGACTTCGGACAAGTGGGTTCGCGTAGCCCTTAGCGTCCGCGCGGAAGCCGAGAAAGACCCGGCTGACGGCGAAACCGTGATCTGGGTCTTTCAGCAGGCCGAGCACAGCGGCGGGCCGGATGCGCGTAAGCCAGCTCTGCACCGTGCTCACGTCGAGGGGTTCCTCCCCCGCCTCAATTAAACCCAATTCTGGGGGTGCCAGGGCAGATGTTTCGGAAACCTCCGCTCCCTTTCCGGTCCCCCCAGCATTGGAGGCTAGGGGGCTGTCTTCTTCCATAACTCAGGTCGCTCCCGCCAGGACCGGCAGAGAGAGGACGGGCAGAGGCCGCTCGGCGGGCCGCCCCTTGGTAGCCTCCGTCACGAGCTGCCCACAGGCAGCGGCGATCTGTTTGCCACGCTCCTTGCGCTGGGTCACGGTGATGCCGGCGTCTTCCAATATCCTGCGGAACGCGAAGATGCGCGCCGGCTCGGGCTTCCCGAACGGCTCCGCCACCGACGTCGGGTTGTAGGGGATGACGTTCACCGCCGCCCCCATCCCCTTGATCAGCCGGGCCAGCTCGCGGGCGTGTTCCGGCTCGTCGTTGACCCCCCGCAGCAGCACATACTCGAACGTCAGCCGCCGCCCCGTGTGTTCGGCATAGTGGCGGCAGGACGTCATCAGCCGGTCCAATGGGTACGTCTTGTTGACGGGGACCAGCCGGGTCCTGAGAGCATCATTCGGCGCGTGCAATGACACGGCGAGAGTGAGCTGCAAGTTCTCCTCGGCCAGCTTGTCAATGTTCGGCACGATGCCCACTGTGGACAGCGTGATGTGCCGCATGGCGATCCCGCACTCGGCGTTCAGAATCTTGACCGCCTTCAGGACGGCATCATAGTTCAGCAGCGGCTCGCCCATGCCCATCAAAACGATGTGGCTGATGCGGCGCGCGGACAGCGATTGGAGCAGCAAATATTGGGCGACTATCTCGCCCGTCGAAAGGTTACGCGTCAGCCCCTGCGTTCCCGTCGCGCAGAAGACGCAGGCCATCGGGCAGCCCGCCTGCGTTGACAGGCATACTGAGACGCGCTTCTCATCGGGCAGCAGGACGCACTCGATGGGGTGGCCGCCGTTTTTCAGCTTCGCCAGCGCCTTGATGGTCCCGTCGCGCGGGTCTTCCTGCTTCTGGGTCAGCACCAAGGGCGGCCCGTCGAACCGCTCGGCCAGGGCGGCCCGCGCACTCTGCGGCAGGTCCGTCATGGCGCCGAAGTCCGCCGTGAACCCGCCCCCCTGCTCCGGCAGGGGCCGCCGGTACAGCCACTCGGCCACCTGCGACCCTCGGTAGGCCGGCAGGCCCGCCGCTTCGCCCACCAGGGCGCGGATCTCCTCGGTCGTCTTGCCGATTAAAGTCTCAAACTGATGTTCTACCACGTCTCAAGTATACCCGGAACGGGGCAAAAACGGCGCCGCCGATGAACGGCCGGGCCATACAGAAAACCTCCGTTCCTCCCATAATGGGAGTATGAACGGTGTGCCACTGCTGGAATTGATGAAGGACGAAGACGGACACGACCGCACTTTTAAGCGCTACTGGGTCAACTTCCCCGTGTCCGTCCGGGTGACCACCGAGGAGACCGCCGCTTCTCCATACGCCCCGGAGGATCTGGCCGAGCGCGTGCCGGGCCTAACCCACAATGTCAGCCTCAGCGGGATCGCCTTTGTCTGCGCCGGGCGGTTCGAGCCGGCTGGCCTGGTCGAGATCGAGATCATGCTGGCGGGCCAAATGTACCGGCTGCTGGCGCGCGTCTGCCGCCGCCAGCAGCTCGACCTGCCCGGCGAGGCGCTGTACCACTACGGGACGCAGTTCATACGGACCGAGGCCGCCCTGGCTTTCATCCCCGCCGCCGCCGAGTTCCTGCTCCTCCACGGCGCCGCCCGGCGCGCGGCGGTGCCGGCATGAAGATGACACTGGCCGAGGCCATGAAAGACCGCTCCGACCAGCGCCGGGCCTTCCAGCGTTACGCCGTGAGCCTGGCGGTACTGGTGCAGCCTGCGGAAGACGGGGCGGGCGCGCGCTGCCGGGGTATGACGACGGCCATCGTCACGAATGCCAGCTTGTCCGGCCTGGTCTTAGTCTGCGCCCGCCCGCACCCGCCTGGCTCAGTGGTCGAAGTGCAGATCAGCCTTGGCGCGCATGTCCACCTCGTCCGGGCCGTCGTCCGGCGCAGTCAGGTCCTCGTCCTGCCGGGACGCCGCGCGTTCCGGTGCGCTGCCCAACTCATACGCGGCGAGGAAGTCACGCGCTTCATCCCGGCTCTGGCGCGCTACTTGTACCATTACTCCGGCCCCCTTCCTTCGGTGCCGTGACGGAAAAAAGCCCGCGCCCCTCGCATGAAGCGGGAGACGCGGGCTTTTTTGGCTCGGGACGCGGGCTAAGAAGCGTCGCTTTCCTCGCGAGAGTAATAACCCAGCTCAACAAGAAGGTCGTCGGGGTCTGTGCCAAAGAACTCAGAGATCGCGTGGATGAAATCCGCGGAGGGAGCGTCGGCCTGCATCGTGCCGGGGGAAAGCGTCTGTGCTTCGGTGTTCATGTTGATCTCCTGCGCGCCGCCGTCGCGGCCAGATTGTGGGGTCAGATTTTTAGCTTGAGGGTGGCCTAAAGCCCTGACTTCCGGGCAAAAACCTCTTCAATATACCACATCCATCCAACTTTCAAGCCTGCTCCCGACCTCTTTCTTGCAATGCCGCCGCTCCTTCCGGTATACTCGCTTCAACCGTGAGCGCGATCATCGACAACCAGCAGCCCAGACTCGCCCTGTGCGTCAGCGACCACATGGAAGACGGAGAGCGGGGTGCGCGTCTCGCCGACGGCTACCTGTTCCTGGGCGGCCTGGCCCCGCTGCGGGCGCAGATCGAGCGGCTAGACTCGGTGGAAATCCTGATCGGCAATGTGGTGAACCGCTTGACCGTGGAACAAGTGCTGGAAGAGGCTGGGCGGGCGCGCGGCGGGGAGAGCGAAATGCAGGGGCGCGAAGATGTCGCCGCCACCCTGCGCGACAGCCACGACCGCGCCGCCGCTGAGACCGCTCTGAGCCTGCGCGAGACATTAGCCGCCCTGCCGCAGACATCGGAAAACCGCGCCCTCCTGGTGGCACTGGCCCGGCGCGTGGCCCAGGGCCACCTGCGTGTGCGGCTCTATACGTTGGGCCGCATCCATGCCAAGGTGACGCTGCTGGAGTACCCCGAAGGACATGCAGAAGCGCCCGGCGTGGCCGTGGTCGGGTCGAGCAATCTGACGTTGGGAGGGGAAGTACACCCGACGGAGCTGAATATTGTGGTGCGCGACGTCGAAAGCCTGGCCGCGCTCGACGCCTGGTTCGGGCGGCTCTGGGAGGTCTCCCAGGACTTCCACCGCGAGCTGTTCGATGAGCTTGGCCGGTCCTGGGCGCTCCGCTAGGCGGCCCGCCGGAGGGCAGGCCATCGGGGCGGTGCCTCAACGCTCTTCACCGGGAGCGGGCCGCGTCCGTCGTCTTCGAAGTCGTCGTCGAGCCACGGCGGCGCGGAGCGGTCATAGACCGGTGCGTCTTCCTGGGCATCGTAAAGGGCTTCCGCCTGAGCGGGCGGGATTAACATGAGTGGCTTCATACGACCTCCTCGTCGCGTGCCAACAGGGGCTTAAGGTGAAAGGGCGGCGTCTTTGCCAGTCCCATTCCTATTTTACTCGTTTTCATACACTTTTGCAACACTGCTGCGGCCTCGCCGGTTCTTTCCTCTCTTTATCGGCTCAGATCGGCCGATTCTGTAGATGCCCAGCCTTTGCCATGCCTGAAACCATATTTGATATTTCGCAGGCCCCCGCCGACCTTCTCCCGCGCCTGCTCGCACTGCCGCGTGGTGCTTCCGTGCTCCTGCTGGGCGGGACCGACAGCGGCAAGACGACCTGGACGCGCGACGCCGTCGTCGCCCTTTCCGGCGCGGGGCGGGCGGTCGCCGTCGTGGACTGCGATCTGGGGCAGAGCGAGATCGGGTCGCCCGGCACCGTTGGGGCGGGCTGGGCCGCGCCCGGAACGGACTTCCGCTCGCTGCGCGATCTTCCGGTCCTCGCCGCCTATTTCGTCGGGGCGGTCTCGCCCAGTCGGCACATCCTCGACGTTTGTGTGGGCGCGGTCCAGATGGCGCGTGTCGCTAAAAAGCGCCGCCCTGACCTGGTCCTCATAGACACCGACGGTATGATCGGGGGCGCGCCGGCGCGCGCCTTCAAGCGCCGCCTGGCCGAGCTGCTGCTGCCCTCGGTCGTCATCGCGCTGGCCCGAGGGAACGAGCTTGACCCGCTCCTCACCGCCTTCGCCCGCATGGACGCGCCGGAAGTCTGGCGCGTCCCCGTCCACCCCGAGGCGGGGCGCAAAACGCCCGCCGCTCGGACGACCCGGCGCGCGGCCCGGTTCCTTTCCGCCCTGCAAGGCGCCCAGCCGCTTTCCTTCTCGCTCGACGAAGTGGCCCTGCAAGGGACGTGGCTCGGGACGGGTGAGCCTCTGCCGCATCACATCGCGCTCTTCCTCAGCCAGTCCCTGGGCCGTCCGGTCCTGCACGCCGAAAGGACGCCCGGCGGCGGGCTGTATGTCGTCCTCAACGGGGAAGGGTTTGATGCCGGGGGGCTGGCCGTCGTCGAGAGCCACTTCCAGACCCGCGCCGTCTCGGTCACGGCGGCCCAGAAGTTCGCGCGCCTCCTGGTCGGGCTGGTCTCCGGGGGCGGCGTCCTGCTGGGC
>JANOOM010000508.1:0-7865 GCA_031421335.1 Armatimonadota bacterium | reverse complement strand
GTGAATTCATTCACTCGTCCAAACACCCGTCCAAACACCTGTCCAAACACCCGCCCGAACACCCCCCCGAACACCCGCCCAAACACTCGTCCATCTGCCATAGCCGCCGCGTAACATCAGTCAGTTATTCAGCCCGGCCGGCGCGCCACGCTGCCCGCCGAAAGTCCCGAGGTCCGTCCACTTCTTCTCTCCAGGGCGCCACGCGAACGCGCGCCGCACCCCAAACCTGTCTGTAGCGTTGTGCTTCTCGCCTGTCTCCCAGGTGCCGACGACCATTCCTGAGTCGTTGATAAACAGCGGCTTGATTTTCGGGCCGCCGATGACGCCGACATCGTGCCGAATGCCGGGGCTGAAGCCCACCGGGTAGAACCAGAGATGCGTCTCCTTCCTCGGCCCTTGCGGCGGTGAAGCCGCATAAACCGCGCCGGATTCAGTGATATAAAGCGCGTTAGTTCCATGGAAACGCGGGTCGGCGTCCAGATTTGTCGGTGTAGGGCCATTCCAGAGGCAGGGGTGGGTCACTAAGGTGGTCGGACGTTCCTGGCCCGCGGCTGTCGCCGTGCCGAGAACCTGACCGTGGCTGTTGATGCTGACCGCCTCGCTGTACCAGTCGCCAAGCGTGGGCATCTCGATCTGCTTGCCCTTATCCCAAAGACAGCCGTGGAAGTAGGGGAAGCCCTTGCTGTTTGGAAACACGCCTGCGCGGAAGTGGCCGATCACCTGACTATGATTACTGATGGCGCTGGGTATCCCCGCGCCGAGGTCAGTGATGGCGTAGGTGGGATGCGCCGAGCCAGGCAGCGGCTGCAACTGTGTTTGGTGGCAGCCGGTGAGGCTGAGGGCGGCTAGGAATGGCAGGAACAGGGCGAAGAGTTTGCATCTTGTGGTGGCGTTGATTCATTTGCTTTTTTGTACCCCCGATTGACTTCCTGCGCCGGGCGGTGCTATAATTCGGCGTCCGGCTGCCGAGATGTGGCCGGGCTAAAGGACTTATCTGTTATGGCAAACACCGTGGTCGTCGGAGCGATGTGGGGCGATGAGAGTAAGGGGAAGCTGATTGATTTCCTGGCACATGACAAGGACGTCGTCGTGCGCTGGGGGGGCGGCTCGAACGCCGGGCATACCGTGGTCGTCCCGAACGATGCGGGGGGGGAGGACGAGTACAAGCTGCACCTGGTCCCCGCCGGCATTCTCCATCCCAACACGCTCTGCGTGGTCGCGGACGGGGTCGTGCTGGACCCCGCTTCATTCGTGGGCGAGCTGACGCATCTGAAAGGGCGCGGCGTGGCCTGCGAGAACCTCAAAATCAGCGGCAATGCTCACGTCGTGCTGCCATACCACACGCTTCTAGACGAATTGGAAGAAAAGCGCAAGGGGAGCCGGGCACTCGGGACGACGGGGCGGGGCATCGGGCCGGCCTACCAGGACAAGGCGGCGCGGGTCGGAATTCGGATGCGCGAGTTCGTGGACCCCGCCCTGTTCGCCGAGCGGCTGTCTGAGGCCCTGGAGTTCAAGAACGAGCTTCTGACAAAAGTGTACGGCGTCGCGCCCATGTCTGCCGAACAGATTTTGGAAGATCTCCTGCCGCACGCCGAGGCGCTGCGGCCCTATGTGGACGACACGGCCCTGCGCGTCGCTTATGCGGCCCGGTCCGGCAAGAAGGTCCTATTCGAAGGCGCTCAGGCGACTTTGCTGGACATTGACCTCGGGACCTACCCCTATGTGACGTCATCGCACCCCTCGGCGGGCGGCGCGTGCATCGGGACGGGGCTGGGGCCGACGCAAATCGACCAGATCATCGCGGTCTCTAAATCCTACACGACGCGCGTCGGAGCTGGGGCCTTCCCGACCGAGCTGAACAACGCCACCGGCGACTTGATCCGCGACCGGGGAGCCGAATACGGCACGACGACGGGGCGCCCGCGCCGCTGCGGCTGGCTGGACGGTGTGGCCCTCCGGTATTCGGCCCTGGTGAATGGCCTGACCGATCTGTATTTGGGGCACCTGGACGTGCTGACTGGCTTCGACGAGGTCAAGATGGCGGTCGCTTACAAGCTAGACGGGCGCGAGATCGTGGACTTCCCGAGTGACCAGGGGCGCCTGTGCCGGTGCGAGCCGATCTACGAGACCTTCGCGGGCTGGTCCGAGGACGTCAGCGAGATCCGGGAGTTCGCGAAGCTGCCCGACGCTGCACGGCGGTTCGTCGAGGCCGTCGAGAAGCACGTCGAGGTGCCGATCACGACCGTCTCGGTGGGGCGGCGGCGCGACCAGACCTTGTTCCGGGAGGCATGAGCTTGTAGCGGTCCTGGACGATCTGGTGCCCGGCTCCGGCCTTGCGCTGCGTCGGTGGACGCCAGATGAGTATCGGCATATGTCGTTCCCTGCTGTCTTCGGCTCGGAAGAGCGCCTCGATCTGGCTAATGGTGAGGTCGTCCAGCGCGGCACTGGCGTCCCGCGCCTGTTCGGCCGCCGAGACTACTACCGCCTGGCAGAGCTTGAAATCCTCGCGCCGGATGAGCGTACAGAGCTGATCTGCGGCATGATAATCAAGGGGGCGGGACATGTGGGGAGGCCGCACAGCATCGCCGTGGACAAGACGGCGGCTGCTCTCAGGACCGCTTTGAGCGGCGGCTGCGCCGCTCTCCGCCTCGAATACCCCGGTGCGCGTGGCCGATCTGCTGCCGCTCTTGCGGCCCGGAAAACCCCCGTGAGCTTAGACGAATTGCTGCAACAGGTCAACTCCAAAGACACGTTTTTGCGCTTCGCCCACGCGCTGGCCGCAGAATTTGAGGATGAGCGCCAGAAAAAGGAAGCCCATACCACGCCCTGGCTGGGCGTTGTGCCAGGAGCGAATGGATGGTACAACTTTACCATTGACGCGTTCTTGGACCAGATGTGTATCTGGGCGGCGGCAACTTCTGCCACGACGGATGAGCCGATGGTGCCGGAGCAGCCCTCCTGGCGCACTTTTGCGGGAATGCTCTCCACGGGCAGGGAATACGAATAGGATAACACATGCGTAAGAAGATCATCGCGGGCAACTGGAAGATGAACAAGACGGTCGGCGAGGCGCTGGCCTTGGTTGAAGAACTGAAGCCGCTCGTCGCGGGACATACAGGGGCGGATGTCGTCATCTGCCCGCCCTATACGGCCCTCTATGCAGTGCATGGGGCACTGCAAGGGAGCAGCGTCAGTCTGGGGGCGCAGGAAGCGTTCTGGAAGGCGAGTGGGGCGTACACGTCGCAGATCTCGCTGCCGATGCTGCAAGACGTCGGAGTCACTCATGTCATCCTGGGGCACTCGGAGACGCGCGGGCGGTTCGGAGTGGCCGAGCCGGACATGACGCCGGACCTGCTGAAGACATTGGGCGAAACCGATGCCGCCGTCAATATCAAGGCCAGGGCGACGCTGGCGGCGGGCCTGACGCCGATTGTCTGTATCGGCGAGACATTAGCGGAGCGGCAGGCGGGGGATACGGACATCGTCGTCCGGGCGCAGGTCGTGGGCGCCCTGGCAGGCATCACTGGGGAACAGGTCGGCGCGAATGTCGTCATGGCCTATGAGCCGGTCTGGGCCATCGGCACGGGCGAGACGTGTGCCCCCGATGAAGCGGACCGGGTCTGCGGGGTCGTCCGGGCCGCCATCCGCGAGAATTTTGGGGACGCGGCGGCCGAGGCGGTCCGCATCCAGTACGGCGGCTCGATGAAGCCGGACAACGCACGCGATTTGCTGGCACGGCCCAACATTGACGGCGGTCTGATTGGCGGGGCGAGCTTGAAGGCGGTGGACTTCGCAGCCATCGTCGCAGCGGCGGGCTGAGGCTCGCGGCCAGGGTGTTTGCTTGAGGCGCGCAGCGGGGACAAGAAGGCTAGCACTATTTTTCTCCATGAGGTGACTCGTAATGGATACCACACGCACAATGCAGAAGACCGCTTTTGCCCTGCTTGCCGCCGGAGCCGGCTTGTTTCTGGCGACGGCGGTTCGGGCCGACACACTCAGTTTCAATGCCGCACCGGCCAGCAATGCCGTGGCGGAGATGAGCCGCCGCTACGGCGTCAGCATCGTCTTCCGCAGCGCGGTCAACAGCAGCAAACCTGTGACTTTCTCGGTAGACAACCCGGACACGCCGGACGGCCGCGTCCAGGCGATGAACGACCTGGGGAACGCCCTGGACATGGATTTCCAAAAGGTCTTCGTCGTCAGCAAAATCGATCCCGGCACGACTGTGCCCGACGTCAAGGTGGACAATGACGGCCCGATTGTGTTCCCGAACACGCGGGTTAATGCGCGCGATGCGATCAAGGCCATCGCTGGCGTTGATGGCGCCTTAACACAGATCAGCCGGGAGATCCAGGGCAACGTCGTGTTCTCGAGCCGCCGACAGACGGCGTCCTCGGCGGCAGCCGCCGTCGCCAAACAGACCGGGACCGTCTGGCACGCCTACTACGGCTTTTACAAGCGTGGTGAGGAGCCGGCGCGGCTGAAAGGCGACGTAGTGGACCATGACATCAACGGCAATCCCGTCATGGCCCTGCCGCTCGTGTCGTTCCGCAACAGTATCTCCACGCCCGCGCCCATCAGTGGGGCGCAGATTAGTGGAAGCACGCCCACGCTGAACGGCCCCAATGTGACGTCTGTCCTCAACACTGGTTCCTCCGTCGTCCCGGACTTCGGCTTCTCGCCTTTCGGGTACGGCAGCCCTTACGGCTACGACTACGGCAACCCCTATGCCTCCAACGGCTTTGGCTACACGGCTCCGAACGGCGGCGTGGCCTTCCCCGGCTTCGACTACACGCCCGGCCAGGGGACTACGCCCGTCGTTCCCGGCATGAATGCGCCGGGCTTGTTTCCTCCGGGAGCGACCGTGACTTCCGTCCCGAGTACCGGCATCCTGCCCGACTTCCCCTTTTCGGGTGGCGGGTCGGGGATGATCGGCGGATATTAGACACTAACACCATGACACAAATGCTCGCCGCTTCGCTGATACGAGACATCCCGGACTTCCCCAAGTCCGGGATTTTGTTTAAAGACATCACGCCGGTTCTGGGTGATGCCGCCGCCTTCCAGGAGGTCATAGACCGCTTCGTCGCGCAGGCGCAGGGGCTGAGTCCCGACCTAATCGTCGGCGTCGAGTCGCGGGGCTTCCTCTTCGGCACTCCCATCGCGCTCGCCCTGGGCATCGGGTTCGTGCCCATCCGAAAGGTCGGCAAGCTGCCCGCCGAGACCATTCAGGAAGAATACGCGCTGGAGTATGGGACGGCGGCTGTTGAGGTACACCGGGACGCCATCCGGCCGGGCCAGCGGGTCCTCATCGTGGATGATCTGCTGGCGACCGGCGGCACGGCGGCGGCGGCGGCGAAGCTCGTGGAGAAGCTGGGCGGGAAAGTGGCGGGGTTCGACTTTCTGATCGAGCTGGAGTTCCTGGCGGGGCGACAGGCGCTCAGTGGCTACGATGTCCATTCGCTGCTGACGTATTGACGACTATAGGGGCGGGGCGCGGTTCCAGGCGGACATGCAGGCCCACCATCCCGGCGACGGCGAGTACGGCCAGCGCATAGCGGCCCGCCGGGTTGGGGAACTCGCCCGCCAGTGGTGGAAGCAGGCGCGACAGCCCCCCCCCCGCAAGGGCGAATAGCAGCGGCATCAGCGGCAGGGCCATCCCTGTCGGCGTGGTGTCGGACAGCAGCGAGGCTGACACCAAGGCTGCGACCGCCCACAGGACAATGGGGAGCCAGCGCGCCCGGCGCAGGCCCTCGGTCATCTCGGCGCAGAACGGCAGCAGTAGCCAGAGCAGCAGGGCGGCGGCGGGTGTCCCTAGCCACAGCAGCGGCCCGGCGTGGAAGCCGAACAGGGGCAGGCGCAGGTAGCTATGCCCCGAAACGATGCCCGCCGACCAGACGGCCAGCAGTGGGACCAGGAAGACAGCTGCGCCGTAAATGGCCCGTTTCCGATGCTGTGCCAGTGTAAGACCCATCAGGACCAGCCCGAGCAGCAAGCCGTCGGGCCGGACCAGCGTAGCGGCGGCGGCCAAAGCGAGTGCGGCCAGGGAAGACCCGGCGACGAAAGCAAAAAGGGCGGCGACCATCAGAAGTGTGAACCCCGCACTCATCGGGGAGAAAGCGCAGCCGTGGAGGAACGAGGCGCTCGTTGCCGCCAGCAGGGCGGCACTCACGCCTGCCGCCCGGTCGCGCGCCCGCCAACCGAGGAGGTACAGGGTGACCACCACCGCCGCCGCAGCGAGTGACCCGGCGGCCTGATTGCCGGTGAATCCGTGCGCTCGGGCCGAAAGCCCCAGCGAGAGCGCGGCTAGGACGGCGGGCCAGACGGCGTCAAGTGGGGCGAAGCGAGGGCGGCTTGCGCGGGGCGCGGGCGGACGCGGGGCCGGGCGGCGGGGTAGGGGGCGCGGGGCATCGGAGCCAGGTGGCGGGGCGGTCTGGGACATGGCGAACTATAGCACAGAGTTTCACTCGTGTCAAGCTAGTCCCTGTGGTATAATGGCTCCATGAAAGGCATTATCCTTGCCGGCGGCTCCGGGACTCGCCTGCACCCGCTGACATTGGCCGTCAGCAAGCAGCTCATGCCGGTCTACGACAAGCCGATGATCTACTACCCGCTCTCCATCCTCATGCTGGCCGGGATACAGGAGATTCTGATCATCTCGACCCCCCATGATCTCCCCCACTTTCGGACACTTTTGGGCGACGGCGCGCGGCTGGGCTGCTCGTTCGAGTATGCCGTCCAGGCCGAGCCGAACGGGCTGGCCCAAGCGTTCGTCATCGGGGCGGAGTTTATCGGGACGGACAAAGTGGCCCTGGTGCTGGGCGACAACATCTTTTACGGCTCCGGCCTAGCCGAGATGCTCCAGCAGAACACGGACCCGGACGGCGGCGTCGTTTTCGCCTATCATGTGCAGGACCCGCACCGGTATGGTATCGTGGAGTTCGACCGCGCCCACCGCGCCCTGTCCATCGAGGAGAAGCCCGCACGGCCCAAGTCTGCCTATGCAGTTCCTGGCCTGTACTTCTACGACAATGCCGTCGTCGAGATCGCCCGCACACTGGCGCCGAGCGCGCGGGGTGAATACGAGATCACCGACGTCAACAAGATCTATCTCGCGCAGGGCCGCCTCAAAGTCTGCATCCTGGACCGCGGCACCGCCTGGCTCGACTCGGGGACGTTTGCATCGCTGATGCAGGCTGGGACGTTCGTCCAGGCGATTGAGGAGCGCCAGGGCCTCAAGATCGGCTGTATCGAGGAGATCGCCTACCGTATGGGCTTCATTGATGCGGGTGCCCTGCGTGCGCTCGCCGCGCCGTTGATGAAAAGTGGGTATGGCGAATATCTGTTGAACCTGCTGCGCGAAGAGTTTGCGGCGTGATGGGGCGTTTCATGGGGCCGGGTTCAAGGGAAATTGAGACGGACACGATCAAAGGAGAACTCAAAAATGGCGGAACAGATCAAGACGGCCTCGGGGCTGCAATATGTGGACGAAGTGGTCGGCGACGGGCCTAGCCCCACAGCTGGGCAGAAGGTGACGGTCCATTACACAGGGACGTTCCCGGACGGGCGCAAGTTCGACTCGTCGCGCGACCGCAACGACCCGTTCGTCTTCACCATCGGCAAAGGGCAGGTCATCAAGGGTTGGGACGAGGGCGTCATGACGATGAAGGTGGGCGGGCGGCGCACGCTGACCGTGCCGTCTGAACTGGCCTACGGCTCGCGCGGCGCGGGCGGCGCCATCCCGCCGAACGCGACGCTGATGTTCGACGTCGAGCTGCTGGGCGTGGGTTAAAGAAGATCATGCTGACTAAGCTCACGCCTGAGGACTTTGGGCCGGAGTTCCGGGACAAGCTGACGACGCAGGG
>JANOOM010000507.1:0-4495 GCA_031421335.1 Armatimonadota bacterium | reverse complement strand
GGCGCTGGTCTAATGGCGCCTCTAACCCTTCCCTAACAGGGAAGGGTCGGCGCTTGCGCCGGGGTTAGGTTCACCCTTCGATTGCCGCCCGCCGCGTCTGGATCGCTTTCAGCCGGGCCGCGTCGAACTTCAGCCGCCGGTCGAACGTGTAGATGCCGTTCAGCTCGGGGTGAACGTCCGTGAGCTGCGTGTAGCAGTAGCCGAACATGAGCGGGTTGTCCAGCAGGATGTCGCAGACGTCCCCGAAGCGGCGGTAAAAGTCTTCCAGCGTCGTCGGCCCACCGCCGTAGCCCCAGCTTGTGTCCGCCAAAGCGCGCTCGGACTCGACAACCCATTTGAAGCCGCCAAACTCGCTCACGAAATAAGGCTGGCCTGCGTAGGGGACCGACCAATTGGTGCCGTCGTTTTTGTAGACCGCTCCCTCAGCCATGTCGGCGTGGCGCTTGCGGAAGTTCGCGATGCCGACCTCGTAGTCTTTTTCGTCAATGTAGTCGTGCGAGTCGTAAATGTCCGCATTTCTGACCCGGTGCGAGTACCCGGACGTGTCCAGGACGGGCCGCGAAGTGTCCATGGCTTTGGTCGCCAGGTACATACCGTGCGTCACGTCGTCCAGCACGGTGATCTCGTCGCTGATCTTCTGCCACGTCTCGTTCAGCGGGCACCAACCGATGATGCTGGGGTGCGAGTAGTCGCGCATCAGTGCTTCCAGCCACTGCGTGGTGTAGGTCGCGCCCTGCTTCTGGTGGTCGTCGGCAGGGCCGTGCCCGCCGCAGCCCCAGTCGCCGAACTCCCCCCAGATCAAATAGCCCATTCGGTCGGCGTGGTACAGGAAGCGCTCTTCAAAGACCTTCTGGTGCAGACGCGCGCCGTTGAAGCCGACATCCATGCTTCGCTGAATGTCGGCGATCAAGGCGTCGTCGCTGGGTGCGGTCATCACGCCGTCGGGGTAGTAGCCCTGGTCCAGGACGAGCCGCTGGAAGACCGTCTCGCCGTTGAGCTTGACCTTGATACCGTCAATGGCGACCGAGCGCAGGCCCGCGTAGCTCGTCGCCCGGTCCACGACCGTGCCGTCGGCGTCGCGCAGGCTGATTTCGATGTCGTACAAGTGGGGATCCGTGACCGACCAGAGCCGCTTCTTGTCTTCGGGGATGGTCAATGTCAGGCGCGGGGCAAGATCGAGATGCGCGGCGACAGACGCCGACGCTACTTCGCCGTTCGCATCTTTCAAGGTCGCATGCAGGGTCAGGCCGGGCCGGTTCTGCGTCAGCGGCTGCTCCAAGTAGAAGGCGCCGTTCGCGACGTCCGGCGTGATACGCGGGCGACTGAGCGAGGCGTCTGGAACTGGCTCGATCCAAACTGTCTGCCAGATGCCCGTCGTGCGGGTGTAGAGGCAGCCGTGCGGTGCATACGCCTGGGCCTGCTTGCCGCGCGGCTTGGGCGACTTCCAATCGTCGCGCGCCCGAACCACGACCGTGAACGTGTCGCCGCCGGTGACGGCAGAAAGAGTCGCGGAGAAGGGCGTGAAGCCGCCCCGGTGCCGGATGACCTCCACGCCATCCACCCAGACCGTCGCATCGTAATCCACCGCCCCGAAGTGCAGCAGGACGTGGCGGCCCTTCCAGTCTTCCGGCACCGTGACCGTCTTGCGATACCAGACGGCGGCCATGAAGTCGGTATGGCCGACGCCGGATAGGGACGACTCGGGGCAGAATGGCACGACGATCTTGCCGGCCAGATGACTGCTGACCAGGCCGCGGGCCAGCCCGCTGTCGCCGCCGTCAATCTCGAACTCCCATTCGCCGTTCAGGCAGAGCCAATCCGGGCGGACGAACTGCGGGCGGGGGTACTCGGGTCGGGGGATGGTCATGGTGGCTCCTCAAGACAAGTCGGTAAACTTTCGGCTATAATACTCCATTGCGCCCCTTATGTCCATCATTCATATCAACACAGACCTACGCGAAACCCACATGCTCGGCGCACAGACGCGCGAGTGGCTGGTCAGCGCCGCCCTCTGCCCGGCCCTCGTTCCGCATGGCATACTGCTCGCAGGCGTGACGGACGCCGGGCCGGGGTTCCGGTTCGTCCGGCCCGCGCCGCGCTGGAACCAGCTCCTCGTCTGCACGGCGGGCCGGGGGTGGGTCTGGGCGGGCGGCGGGTGGCAGTGCTGCGAGGCCGGGGCGGCGTACCTGACGCCGGCGGGCGCCCAACACGCCTATCAGGCGGACCCCGAGGCGTGCTGGGAAGTGTGCTGGGTGCAGTCCGGCGACGACTGGCTGCGCCGGGCGGACGCGCCCGCCCTGATGCCGGTGGACGCGGGTCCGCTCGCCGCCGCCCTGGCGGGCCTGCGCCGGGAAGTGACAGACGCCGTCGACCCGTCCCTCCTGCCGCCCTGGGCTTTTCTCATCGCCGCCTATGCTCGCCGGATGGTCCGGCCCGATGCGGGCGACGCCCGCCTCCGCCGTTTGTGGGAGCGCGTCGGGGCCGACCTCGCCCAGCCCTGGACCGTCGAGGCGATGGCCGCCCTGGTCGGCGTCAGCGGGGAACACCTGCGACGGCTGTGCCGGCAGCACCAGGGCCGCAGCCCGATGAACCATGTAACAGCCTTGCGGATGCGTCGGGCCATGGCCCTGCTCGCTTCCGAGTCCTATACGATCGAGACGATCGCCCAGCAGGTCGGCTACGACAGCCCCTTCGCATTCAGCGCTGCCTTCAAGCGCCACCAGGGCGTCTCGCCCTCCGAGTACCGCCAAACAGCGCATGGGCGGTGAGCAGGCAGGAGAAGCGCCCTGGGCCGGCGTATCTGGCGGCATGAACCGCCTCCTGCTGCTGATTTTTCTGTGCCTCCTGCCGCTCGCGGCGCGGGGGGCCGCGCCCGAGATCGTTTTGGAGGCGCCCGCGGTGGCCCCCGTCGAGCTGCCCGCAGCGGCGGGGCCGGGGACGCGCACGGTCGAGATGCCGCTGCCCATCGCTAAGGTGCGCGGCGCGCGCCTGGACTTCCGCGCCGTGATCAAGGCCGAGGACGTCGCCACTCCGCCGCAGGTCTACAACGGCATCAAGTTCATGCTGGTGACGGAGGGGCCGTCGGGGAAGCAGTACCCGGCCCATGACCACCTGTGGGGGACCTTCGGCTGGACCCCGGAGCATTTCCGCGCGGTCGTCCCCGCCGATGCGACCAAGGCGACCCTCGTTCTCGGCCTGGAAGCGACGACCGGCCGCGCCTGGTTCCGCGACGTGTCGGTGACAGTCAGCGCGCGTCCCTTCAGCGGCGGCCCGGTCGCCCCCGCCGGGCGCATTTATACCGGCCACCCAAGTACCGCGCGCCTGCGCGGGGCGATGATCAGCCCGGACGTTTCCGCCGCCGATCTGCACGTTTTGGGCAGAGAGTGGGGCGCCAACCTCGTCCGCTGGCAGCTCTACTGGGTGACGCCGGACGGCCGGTTCGACGGCTGGCGCGACCCCGTGGCCTATGACGCCTGGCTCGAAGGTGCTTTGAAGCACCTCGACGCCCTCCTGCCGGTCTGCCGGCGCGAGGGCCTACGCGTGGTCGTTGACCTGCACAGCCCGCCCGGCGGCAACATCCTCCTGCCGGGCTACGCCTGGCCCCTGTTCCAGCAGAAAGCTTACCAAGACAAGTTCGCGCAGGTCTGGGACAAGATCGCCCGCCGCTACAAGGGCGACAAGACGGTCTGGGGCTACGACCTCGCCAACGAGCCGATCGAGGGCGACGTGGCCGACGGCCTGCTGGACTGGCACGCCCTGGCGACGCGCACGGCGCTGGCCGTTCACCGGATTGACCCAGACCACGCCATCGTCGTCGAGCCGGGTCCTGGCGGCGGCTACGACCAGCTCCCCTACTTCGCGCCGCTGCCTCTTCCGAACGTCGTTTACAGCGTCCATCTGTACGAGCCGGCCCCCTTCACGATGCAGGGCGTCACGCCGGACATGCCGACGGGCGTAAGTTATCCGGGTATAATCAAAGGCGTCCGCTGGGACCGGGCTGAGATGGCCCGCTCGCTGCAAGTTGTGGCGGACTACCAGAAGCACTACCACGTTGCCATCTACATCGGCGAGTTCAGCGCCATCCGCTGGGCGCCCGGCGGTGATGCCTGGCTGCGCGATGCCATCAGCATCTTCGAGGCGAACAACTGGGACTGGAGCTACCACGCCTTCCGCGAGTGGCAGGGGTGGAGCGCCGAGTACGGGCCGGACAAGAATGCGACCGCGCCAAGTGCGACGCCGACTGACCGCGAGAAGCTTCTGCGGTCGTGGTACGCGAAGAACACCAGGCCGAAGCCGTGAGTGTCTACCGGGAAAAGCTCCAAGGAGGTGTCGCATGGTACGCAACTGGAAATCTGCACCCGTCGGAATGTCACTGGCCCTTGCTGCCGCCGCACTCGGCTTGTATGCCTTCATGCGCCCCCCCGCCGCAATGTTGTATCGCTTTGCCAACGGCGTCGAGGTCACGCCGGTTGAGGTGAAGCCCGATGATACGCTC
>JANOOM010000506.1:0-4702 GCA_031421335.1 Armatimonadota bacterium | reverse complement strand
GAATGCCCTCAACCGCCTCGGGCGGGTCATCGGGCGGCAGACAGGGAGGTCAGCCGTCGCCGGCCTACGCGGCGGCTTATGCCCCCGCCGAGCCGGAGGACGCCGCCCCAATGGGATCATCCCGGCGCCCCGCGAGCGGCCAGATAGACATGCGCGCCTAGCGCAGCTCAGGAGACATAGAATGACGATCACCCCGACCAACGTCAACGGAACAGCGCCGAACGTCGCCGCCGACGGCACCGCCACGGCCAACGACTCGCTGACCAACAAAAACCAGTTCCTGCTGCTGCTCGTCAACGAGCTGCAAAACCAGGACCCGACCGCGCCGACCGACGAGAAACAGACCCTGTCGCAGCTCGCACAGTTCTCGTCTCTCGAACAGATGCAGAACCTCAACAAGACCTTGTCCGACTCCAGCGGCTTCGGCCAGGTCGCTCAAAGCGCAGCGCTTATCGGCAAGACTGTCTCGACCGCCACCGACAGCACGCCGGGCGTCTCCGGCGTGGTCACGTCCGTGTCGCTCACCGGCGGCAAGACCTTCCTGCAAATCGGCAGCCAGAGCGTGGACTCGTCCACCGTCACCAGCATTTCTCATTAAACCGCCATGAACCCGATAGACCTGGAAAGAATTCACAGTGCGCCGCTGGTCGGCGCCCCGCGCCCCCAACCGGCCGGCAAGGCCGCTCCGGCGGGGCCGAGCTTCGGTCAGGTGCTTTCGGACCGGCTGGCGGGCGGTGCGGACGCGCTCGGCGCGGCGGCGGCCCGCGCAAACGTCAAGTTCTCCGGCCACGCCCAGATGCGGCTGGCCTCGCGCCAGATCACCCTCTCGGGCGACGACGTCGCCCGGCTCGGCATGGCCATGACGCGGGCGGCGGCGAAGGGGTCCAGGGACTCCCTGATGCTGATGGACAAGACGGCCTACGTCGTCTCGGTCGCCAACCGCACCGTCATCACGGCGGTCGCTCAGGACGCACTCAAGGAAAACATCTTCACGAACATAGACAGCGCGATGATACTTTAAGCGACCTATCCTAAGCAACTATTCGGCGGGACCTCCACAGAGGACGCCACCCCTCGACACGGCGCGACAGACTGCGCGCCTCACCCAACGGAGTAAAATTTCACCATGCTACAAGCTATGTACAGCGGCATCTCGGCGATCGAGGCCCACCAGGAGCGGATGGACGTCATCGGCAACAACATCGCCAACGTCAACACCACAGCCTACAAGGCCGGCCGCGTCACCTTCCAGGACCAGCTCTCGCAGACGCTCCAAGGCGCCAGCACCCCCAACGCCAACATCGGCGGCACCAACCCACAGCAAGTGGGCCTGGGCGTCCGCGTCGGCTCCATCGACACCCTGATGGCCCAGGGCGGCCTTCAGAGTACGACCCGCCCCACCGACATGGCGATCCAGGGGAACGGCTACTTCATGCTCGGCGACAGCACGGGCGTCTCCTATACCCGTGACGGCTCGTTCACACTGGACAGCAATGGCAACCTGGTCAACGGGGCGAACGGTTCCTTCGTGCTCGGCTGGAAGGCCGATGCGAACGGCAAGATCGATACGACCAAACAGATAGACCCCTCCGCGCGCCTTGCCATCCCCGTGGGCGGCCTGACCGCCGTGCAGCCGACTTCCGCCGTCGCCTTCGGCGGCAATCTCAGCGCCGAAGCGACGGCGGCCTCGGGCGTCTACACCCGTTCGGTGGTCGTCTACGACAGCCTGGGGGAGAAGCAGACCGTCAGCCTCAACTTCACCCGTGACGCCGCCGCCAACACCTGGGACTGGAGCGCGTCCGGCGACGCCGCCGCGGCGGGCAGCGGCAAGATCAGCTTCGACAGCAGCGGCAAGCAGACCGCCTCGACCGGCGGCATCACCCTGACGCCGGCCGATGGCGCGGCCCCCTCCCAGGCCGTCGCGCCCGACTTCAGCGCCGTGACCCAGATTTCCGGGTCGTCGTCGGCCTCGCCGACCACCCAGAACGGCTTCGGGCCGGGAACCTTGCAGTCCTTCGGCGTGGACCAGACCGGGGCCGTCACCGGCATCTTCAACAACGGCCTGACCCGCATTCTGGGCCAGGTTGCCCTGGCCGACTTCCCCAACCCCGAGGGCCTGGAGCGCGGCGGCGGGAACGCCTTCCGCACGACCATCAACTCCGGCCTGCCCTCCATCGGGACGGCCCTATCGTCGAGCCTCGGCAAGATCAGCACGGGCTATTTGGAGCAGTCCAACGTGGACCTGTCCACCGAGTTCACTAACATGATCGTGACGCAGCGCGGTTTCCAGGCCAACACCAAGATCGTTACGACCGTGGACGAGATGCTCAACGACGTCATCCAGATTAAGCGCTAGTCTCCGGCGTACACCCGGAAGGAGACCGCTTATGATCACCGTCACGCGCTTCGACCAGAGCGAGGTCGTCCTGAACGCCGATTTGATCGAGTTCGTCGAGGCGAAGCCCGACACCTATATCACCCTCGTCACCGGCAAAAAGATCCTGGTGCGCGAGACCTCCGAGCAGGTCATCGCCCGCGTCATCGAGTTCCGCCGGCTGGCGGGTATCTTCCCGCGCCCCCCGGTGGCCGGAGTCCGGTTCGGGGAGGAAGCCGCTGCGGATGCTTAAAGAGCGCCGCGAGCGGCGGGAGAAACAACGCAAATGGACTTAGCAACGATAATCGGCCTGGTACTGGCCTGGGGCGCGTTCCTCGGCTCGATCATCATCGAGGGCGGAGAACTGTCCGCCCTGGTCAACCCCTCCGCCGCCCTGCTCGTCTTCGGTGGGACGCTGGGGGCCTCGATGATCTGCTTCCCCCTGTCCACCGTGACCAGCTTGCCTAACATCGTCAAAAAAGCCTTTATATCCAAAAAAGAGGACTTCGGGGCGATCATCAAGACACTTGTGGGCTACGCCGAGAAGGCCCGGCGCGAGGGCCTGCTTGCCCTGGAAGACGAGGCCCATTCGGTCGAAGACCCGTTCCTCAAAAAAGGAATCCAGCTCGCCATTGATGGGACGGACCCGGAACTGGTGCGTGAGATCTTGCAGACCGACATCGCTTTCCTCGGCGCCCGCCACCATGAGGGCGCCAACCTGTTCGGGACCATGGGCGGCTTCGCGCCGACTTTGGGCGTCATCGGGACGGTCTCGGGCCTGGTCCACATGCTCGCCAACCTCTCCGACCCGGGCAGCATGGGGCCGAGCATCGCGGCGGCCTTCATCGCGACCCTCTATGGGGTCTGCTCGGCGAACATGCTGTTCCTGCCTTTGAGTAACAAGCTCAAGGCCATCTCGCATGAAGAAGTTCTGGTGCGTGAGATCATGACCGAGGGAATCCTCGCGATCCAGGCGGGCGACAACCCGCGCATCGTCGAGGAAAAGCTGAAAGCGTTCCTGTCGCCCAAGATCCGCCGCGTCATCGAGGCGGAGGCCGCCCTGGCGGCGTAGGGACCCACCCCGGCGCAGCACTGGCTACCCGGAGGGCTACGCGCTACCCCTCCCGCCCCTGCTCGCCAGGCCTCGGCAGCGGGTACAACGGGAGGGGCAAGAGTGAGTTAAGAATAGCACGCGCAATAGTAGCACGCGAAATGTTGTCCAGCCTCTTCCTCCTCCCGTTTCGGGAGGAGTACCCGCGCAGCGGGGGAGGTGGGTTCTAACGAGGAAGAGACACGCGCCATGGCAGGCAAGAAAAAACGAGGCGGCGGGGAAGGGGAGCACGAGAACTCCGAGCGCTGGCTGCTGACCTACGCCGACATGATCACCCTGCTGGTGGCCTTCTTCATCATGCTCTACTCTATGTCTGTGATGAACCAGGCCAAGTTCCAGCAGCTCGCCATCTCGGTCCGCTCCGGCTTCGGACAGACCGTCGTCGGCGGTGCCCCAACCGTCTTCTCGCGCGGCGGCGGGGTGAACGGGACGCCCACCATCATTAACTCCAGCAAGTCCACCCCGTCCAACGAGGACTTCATCAAAGACGCCCGGGTACGCCAGGACGCCGACGCCCTGGATAAAGCCTATGCCGCCGTCAAGGCGTACATCGAGAAGAACGGTCTCAAGGATGCCATGCACGTCACGCGCAACGAGCGCGGCGTAATCGTCACCGTCATGACCGACAAGATGCTGTTCGCGCCCGGCCAGGCCGACCTGCGCCCCGGCGAGTTGGCCCTGCTGGATACCGTCGGCGACGTTATCCGTAAGGCGGTCCCGCTGAACCCCGTCCGGGTGGAAGGCCACACCGACAGCCAGCCCATCCATACGCTGCGCTTTCCCTCCAACTGGGAGCTGTCCACGACGCGGGCGACCACGGTCCTGCGCTACTTCGAGGCGCGCGGCGTCGGCCCCCAGCGCCTGGAAGCCGGCGGCTACGCCGACCAGCGCCCGATCACGGCCAACGACACCGACGCCCACCGGGCGCAGAACCGCCGCGTGGAGATCGTGATCCTGCGGCGGTATTGATGAGCCAGGGAGGGGCGGGGGCGAGTGCAGGCCGAGGTCCAGACGAGGATCAGGGCGAGCGTTCGGGCGAGTGAATGAATTCACTCGCTGGAAGGCGCTGCGCGCCGGTAGGATAGGATGTTTAGGCGAGGGCGGAACGAGGCTGCGCGCGTCGCCTGTCACCCCGCCGGCTCTTCATCCTTGACCGCCCGGCGCGCAGCGCCTTCCAGCGAGTGAATTCATTCACTCGCCCGAACGCTCGCCCTGAT
>JANOOM010000505.1:0-16430 GCA_031421335.1 Armatimonadota bacterium | reverse complement strand
TCCTCGATACGAAGAACCGCGTCCTGGCGATCCGCACTGTCTCCATCGGCGACCTGTCCTCCTCTATCGTCCACCCGCGCGAAGTCTTCAAAGATGCCGTGGTCATCTCCGCCGCCGCCCTGATCGTCGCCCACAACCACCCCTCCGGCGATCCGACGCCGAGCGCCGAGGACGTGGCCGTCACCAAGCGGCTGATCGGGGCGGGCGAGATCATGGGCATTGACCTGTTGGACCACATCGTCATCGGCGACGGTGTCTTCGTCAGCCTCAAAGAGCGCGGGCTGATTTAGGCCGGGTATGATAGCGACAGAAGGCAAGCGAATGACAATCACATTGGCCCCATAGGTAGAAACGCGCCTGCGCCGGAAAGCAGCGCGTATGGGACAAGACGCGAATACGCTCGTTGAAGCGCTTATCATTTTTCTGAGAGACGATGTCTCCCTTTCTTGACTTCCCGCCGAAAGCGTTGTAAAATTAGGTGACAAGGGAAGTTTTTTGTCTACGGAAAGTTCAATCTGGCGGGTGCAGCTCCTCGGCGGCTTCGAGGTTCGGCACGGCGACCGCGTCGTGTCCCGGTTCAAGACCCATAAGACCGCTCTGCTGCTGGCGCGGCTGGCGCTCTTCGGCGGGCGCGAACACGGCCGCGAGGAGCTGACTGGCCTGCTCTGGCCCGACAGCGAGTCGGAGGAAGGGCGCGGCAGCCTGCGGGCCGCTCTGGCCGCGCTGCGGCGGTCCTTAGGCGATCCCGACGCGCCGCTGCTTCTGGCGGACCGCCTCCAGGTCCGGCTCCGGCCCGATGCGCGTGTGGACGCCGCCGAGTTCGAGGCGACCGTCCGGGCGGCGGGTAGGGTAACGGGGGCGGACCGGGTGGGGCGGCTGACCGAGGCCGTAAGCCTCTACGCGGGCGACCTGCTGCCGGGCTACTATGAGGAGTGGATCGAGGGTGAGCGCGAGCGGCTGTCTCTGCTGTACCATGTGACTATGCGCCGACTGGTGGGCGCGCTGGAGGAACAGGGCGACTTGCCGGGAGCGCTTGAAGCCGCCCGGCGCGCGCTGGGCGCGTTCCCCGCCGAGGAAGAAACTCACCTGGACCTGATGCGGCTCTTCGCCGCCCTGGGCCGGCCGGACGACGCTCGTCGGCAGTTTCAGGTGCTGGAGCGGGCGCTCCTGTCCGAAGGGGACGGTCCGCCGTCCGAGGAGGCGCGCGCCATTCTCGCCGCCCTGCCGCCGTCTTCTCCCGCTCCGGCCTCCCCCCGCTTCGCGCCGCTCCCCCTGCCGCTGACCCGCTTCTTCGGGCGGACGGACGAGATCGCCCGCGTCGCCGCTCTGCTGGGAACGCCGGACACGCGGCTGGTGACGTTGACCGGGCCGGGCGGGGTGGGCAAGACGCGGCTGGCCCTGGAAACGGCGCGGCGCCTCGCCGGGTCTTTCCCCCACGCCGTCCTGTTCGTCGCCCTGGCGGATGTGTCCGACGGGGCCGGCGTCCCCGACGCTCTGGCGGACGCACTGCGCCTGCCGCTCAGGGCCGAACCCTCCCCTGCCGCGCAGATCGCGGCGGCTTTGGGCGGCTCGCCGACCCTTCTAGTTTTGGATAACATGGAGCAGATCGCCGAGAGCGCCGGTCCCTGGGTCGAGGATCTGCTGGCGCGCGCCCCCGCCCTCTCCTGCCTGGTCACGTCGCGCCAGCGCCTCGACGTCCCCGGCGAACGCGAGTTCCCGGTCCTTCCTCTGCTGGCCCCCTCAGAAGCGGGCCAGGACCCCGCCGCTTTCCCCTGCGTGCAGCTCTTCGTGGATCGGGCGCAGGCCGGCTTGCCCGACTTCCAGATCACGCCGCGCAACGCCGCCGCCGTTTCCGCCCTCTGCGCGCGGCTGGAAGGCGTCCCACTGGCCCTGGAACTGGCCGCCGGCTGGGTGCAGACGCTGACGCCCGCGCAGATGCTGGGCCGCCTGGAAGACCGGTTCGCCTTGCTGGTCAGCCGCCACAAGGGGGCGGCGCCGCGCCACCGGACGCTGCGCGACGCCATCGAGTGGAGCTACCGTCTGCTGTCGCCCGACTTACAGCGCTTCTTTGTGCGGCTCTCGGTCTTCCGGGGCGGCTGGAGCCTGGAAGCGGCCCTTTCGGTCTGCGAGGAACCCGCCGCGCTGGAAATGCTGTCGCGGCTGCGGGCGCGCTCGCTCGTGGTGACCGCCGAGGAGGACGACGCCATGCGGTTCCGGATGCTGGAAAGCCTGCGCGAGTTTGCCTAAGACCCGGGTGCCGGGGACAAAGCCGCGCGCGCGCTCGGCGCGCGCCGCCACGCCTACTATTTTCTGGAACTCGCCCGCGAGGCCCAGGACGCCCTCACCGGGCCGGACCAAGTCCGGTGGCACGACAAGCTGGAAGTCGAACATGCGAACCTGCGCGCTGCCCTGGACTGGTCCCTGGCCGAGGCGTCGGGCGCCGAGTTCGGCATTCAACTGGTGTCCCTCCTGGGGCGATTCTGGTACACGCGCGGGCACTGGCGCGAACAGCAGCAGCTCTTAGAGGCCCTGCTCGCCCGGCCCGGCACGCGGGTGGCGGCGCGCATCCTGGCCCTCGGCCAGCTCGGCGACGCCACCAGTTATCTGGGCGATCTGACGGCGTCCCAGGACGCCTATGCCCAGAGCCTCCTCCTCTGCGAGCGCTCCGGGGACACGGCGGGCGCGGCCCAGTACCTGCACTCGCTCGGACAGCTCGCCCAGGAGCGGGGCGACCTGAAGGGCGCCCGGTCGCTCTTCGAGCGGTGCCTGCTGCTCCGGCGGGCCACCGACAGTGACCCGGCCGTCGCCGACGCGCTCCACAATCTGGGCCGGCTGATCCAGGATGGGGGGGACGCGGCGGGGGCGGCCGTGCTTTACCAGGAAAGCCTCGCGCTCGCCCGCCGTTCTGGGGACGAGTCCGGGGTGGCCTCCGTCCTCACCGAGATCGCGATGGCCGCCGCCAGCGCAGGCCGCTTCGACGAGGGGCGCAGCCTCCTGCAAGAGCGGCTTGACATCTTGAGGCGCCTGGGGGACCGCAGCGGGACCGCCAATACCCTGCTGAACTTGAGCCGCTTGGAGCAGGCGCGAGGCGAGGAGAGCCTGGCGCTCCCCCCCGCCGAGGAGAGCCTGGCGCTCTACCGCGCCCTTGGCCATCAGAAAGCGCTGACCGAAGTGCTGGAGCACCTGAGCGTCGTCTGCCGTGCCCTCGGGGACCGCCCGCGCGCTGAAGAAGCCCTCCGGGAGAGTCGGGAAATCCGGCAGAGGTTCGTTGGGGCCGCCGTCTAGGGCGGAAGAAAACGCTGCGCCCCGCGTGCGAACGCGCCCGGAATTGGTATAATGACTTCGAGGACGCCGCGCACGCTATGAGTTCTGCCAAATGAGTTCTGCCAAATGAGTTCCGCCAAATGAGTTCCGACCGCTTTCAATTCCTGGAGTTCGGCGAAGACGAGGACCCGCCCCCAGCCATGCCCGTCTGGGGGGACGTCCCCGCCCCAGCCCAGCGCGAGCTGACGGCGGAGTGCCTGGAAGACGGCACGCGTCTGGCCGAAGTGCGCCTGACAGACCCGCGCGGCTACCGGCTCTCCGAGCGTGCCACGGAGGATGAGGAAGAGGGCTTCGTCACCCTGAGTTCCCTAAGCGCCCCCCAGCCGGTCAAGCCGCCCCGCCTGCGGGTCACCGAGGTCCTCGGCGCGCGCGGCGAGGCCGCGGGGGAGTTCGGCTACCCCGCCGGCATGGCCGTGGACGGCGGCGGTGTGCTGTTCGTCGCCGACTCCTTCCACCACCGCTTGCAGCGCATCACGCCCGACGGCGGCGTTGCCATTATCGGCGGCAAGGGAGTGGGGCGCGGCCAGTTCCAGTCGCCCCAGGGGGTCGCCACCGACGAGCAGGACTCGTTCTACGTCGTTGAGCAGGGCAACGGCCGGGTGCAGAAGTTCACGCACGAGGGCGTCCTGGCCCTGGTCTTCGGCCGACCTGGCAGGGGTGAGGGGGAGATGAACGGGCCGACGGCCATCGCGGTCGCCCCCAGCACCGGCGACATTTTCGTCGCCGACACCGGCAACAGCCGCATCCAGCGCTTCAGCTACGAGGGCCGGTTTCTGGGAGTCTTGGGTGCTTCTGGATTATACGGGCCGGGCCTGAGCAGCCCGCAGGCGCTGGCCGCCGCCCCCGGCGGCGCCCTTTATGCCGCCGAGACATTGGGGGGCCGGCTGGTCGGCTTCGACCCGATGGGCCGCCCTGCCCGGCAGATCGGCGGGACGCGGACGCGCGCGACCGGCAACGAACTGATCCCCCTCTCGCTGCACCAGCCTCGCGCACTGGCCCTGGACCGGATGGGCCTACTGTACGTCGCCGACGCGGGCGAGCCGGACCCGATCACCGGCGAGACGCGTGGGCGCGTCCGGTGTCTGTCTCTTGCCGATGGCTCCGTCCTCGCAACGTTGGAAAAGGTGGACCGCTCGCTCGGTTCCCTGCTGCGCCCCGGCGGGCTGGCCGTCGGCCCCGCCGCCCACGGCGGTGGGCCGGTGCGCGGGGACCTGTACGTCGCCGACACGATGAACCACCGCATTCTGCGCTTCGTTTGGAGCTGACTGGCTTGCTGCGACTGCTCACGCACGGGCGGTTAAAACCGCGCCAACAAAAGCACAAAACCTGCCTCCGCAGGTTAAGATTCGGACTCTGATCCGAGTCCGCGAAGGCGGACTTTGTGATCTTGTTGGCGCGGTTTCAACCGCCCGCCCTGTCAAGGGCTTGATGCCCGACCGATCTGCCCAGAGCTGACTATGCCGATCTTCGCGAAACACTTCTCTCTTGCCGAGGCACGCGCCGCGCTGCCCGCCCTGCGCCGCCGCCTGCTCCGCATCGCCGCCTTGCTGGCTGAGGCCCGCCGCGCCCAAGGCTCGCCCGGCATGGACCAGGTCATCATCCTGCGCGGCAACGGCAAAGGCCCCATCGTCACCGGCGCGGGCCGCTGGAAGGGGGAAGCGCAGCGCTTGATCGAAGAGATCGCCGACGAGGGCGTCCAGATCAAGGACCTCGAGCGCGGGCTGGTGGACTTTCCTCACTTTTTGGGCGGTGACCCGGCCCGTGAGGTCTTCCTTTGCTGGCACTTGGGGGAGGACACGATTGCATTCTGGCACGAGATTGACGCCGGCATCGCCGGACGCCGCTCCCTCTGAGCTGCTGAAGGACCAGATCAAGGCCGAGGCCACCCGGCTCGGCTTCGCCCTTTGCGGCGTCACGACGGCAGATCCGCCGCCCCACCACCGCCACTATGCCCAGTGGCTGGCCGAGGGCAAAGCGGGTGAGATGCTGTACCTGCAGCGCCAGGAGCCGAAGCGTGGGGACCTGACCCAAGTGCTGCCCGGCGCGCGCTCGGTGGTCTGCGTCGCGTTCAACTACTCGGCGGAGGATGGGATGGCCTCTCCAGCATTGGGGGAGGGGGCTACCGTCGCCCGCTATGCCCGCTTCGACGACTACCACGAAACGCTCTGGGAGCGGCTGCGTGCCCTGCTATCCTACATCCAGGCCCAGGCACCAGACGTAAGCGGCAAGGTCTACTGCGATACCGGCCCCATTACGGAGCGCGACCTCGCCATGCGGGCGGGCTTGGGCTGGATCGGCAAGCATACTAATCTGCTCTCCCGGCACCTCGGCAACTGGTTCTTTCTCGGCGAGATCATTCTCGACATCGCGCTGCCGCCCGACGCCCCCGAGACCACCCACTGCGGCACCTGCACCCGCTGCCTCCCCGCCTGCCCGACGGGGGCGATCACGGCCCCCTATCAGCTCGACGCCCGCCGGTGCATCTCCTACCTGACCATCGAACTCAAAGGTAGTATCCCCGCCGAGTTGCGCCCGCTCATCGGGAACCGCATCTACGGCTGTGATGACTGCCTCGCCGCCTGCCCCTGGAACAAGTTCGCCGTCCGGTCGGACGACCCCGCCGTCGCCCCTCGCGCCGACCTGACGACGCCCGATCTCCTGGAACTGCTCGCACTGGACGATGACGGCTTCCGCGCGAAGTTTCGCAACAGCCCCATCAAGCGCACCAAGCGGCGCGGGCTACTCAGGAATGTCTGCGTCGCCCTGGGAAACCTGGGTGACCCGCGCGCCCTGCCCGCCTTGACACGCGCCGCCGAACACGACCCGGAGCCGCTGGTGCGCGAACACGCGGCCTGGGCCATCGGGGCGATCCGGGAACGGGAGCAAAGACCGCATGGAGTTTCTTGAAGCCTACAGCGGCGGCCTGCGCTCGCCGCTGCTCCAGTTCGAGAAGGCCGGCCACCCCGTCGTCTTCCGCCTGTTCCCGACCATCCATATCGCCGAGTCGGCGTACTATGCGTCGGTCCTGGCGCACCTGGCCGACTGCGACCGCGTGCTGTACGAGTTCACCGAGACCTTCGAGCTAGGGCCGCGAGACCACGACGGTCACCGGACCCTGGCCCGCCGGCTCGGCCTGGTCAGCCAGCTCGACGCGGTGGATTATGAGTGCGTCCCCGCCACCTGGGTCCACGCCGACATGACGCGCGGCCATCTGGAACAGGCGGTCGCCGCGCTGCCGTCGTGGTGGGACCGCGCGCAGTTCACCGTGCGCGGGCAGGCCACGCTCGCCCGGCTGATGGCTTTCCTGCCCTTCCCAACCCGGCAGGAACTCGCCGCTGTCTGCGACATGAGCCAGACCTTGTACGAGGATCTGCTCGCCCAAACCCCGCTCGGAGTGCTCGTCCTGGACGACCGGAACCGGGTGCTATTCAACGCCATCAAGCGGTTCCACAGCACTGCCCTTGCTGAAGGTGGGCCGCCCTTCATCGTCGGCGTCTTCTACGGGGCGGCCCACATGCCCGCCGTCGCCGCTTACCTCACCCAGCACCTCGGCTACTTCTGCCGCACCGCCGAGTGGATCGAGCCGGACGTGTTCCAGTGGTAGCCGTACTCACTCGGTCACGTCCCGTCGCTGGAAGACCCCGACGCTGGCGGGGGCGCAGAAGCACGCCCACAGGCAGAGGGCGGCGATGCTCTCCGCCAGCGAGCAGTTCGGCGTGGGGAACGCCCTGATGAGGTGATCCGCGACCTGCAAGTGCGGCGACAAGAGCAGGGTGAGCTAGGTGGAGTTCCTGCCGCCGCTTGTCACCATGAACCTGACGGTGGGTTCTCCTTCCAAAACTTCGGGGGCCGGGGCGAGGATGCGTCCGACGGCGGCGACGAACTGCTGCCAGCCGAGGCTCCACTCGTCCAGCTTCTTTTCGCCCGCTTGGGTCAGCCGGTAGACCTTGCGCTCCCGGCCCCCGGCGGGCGTCTCCCAGGCGCTCAGGATCAGGCCGTCGCGCTCTAAAGCGTGTAGGGCCGGGTACAGCGTGCCCTCGCGGAGCTGCAAGGCGTTCTCGGTGCGCCGCTCGATGGTGCGGGCCAGCGCATAGCCGTGGGCGGGGCCGTCGCGCAGCGTCGCCAGCAGGAGCAGGGCCAGTCCGCATACATAGGTTTCCTAGGGGTGTCAAGCGGCCTGATTGACTTCGCCCATCGCTTTCGTTTATAATGGCGAGAGAGTTATAAGGCAGAAGCAAGTAAGCCGGTAGAAGAGTGGGTAAAACGACACTGAACGCGCCTCTGTGGCATCCCGGCTCTACAGCGCAACCACCCCGATTATTTTCTTCTGTCCCCTGGACAGGTCTATCGGCAGCGAGTGAATTCATTCACTCGCTGCCGTGTCTGCCCTCGAGAGCGCCGAGTGCCGGTTATGGAACCAGACATTAATCTTCAGCGGGTACTCCATGCATTGAAGTGCTCTTTCCCGGCGGAACTCGCTCAGGTGAACGGATGTAACGTCGTTTTTGTCTGGGAGAAAGACGTAGACTTTCTGACGGAATCGCGCCGCGCCGTTCCTCAAGCGTGCCTCGTCCCCGCCGAAGACTTTCCCGGCCCGTTCTCGGCTTCGTTCGCGGCTGGGCCGGACTGAGTCAATGCGAGCGCCCTCCCCCTAGAGGATGGCCGCTTCTTGATCACGATTGCCACCGGGCGCGGCGTCGGCAACCCGCACCCCAGCATCAACGTCAGCCACGAGCTGGACGCGCGAGTAGACATCATTTTGACGAAGGACCTCATCACGGCTATCTAAGGAGACAACACATGGCGGAAGTGGATTTCAAGGAACTCGCGGCACAGCTTCGCGTAGACAGCATCCGGTGTACGACGGCGGCGGGGTCGGGGCACCCGACTTCGTCCATGTCGGCGGCAGACCTCATGGCCGTGCTGCTCGGCAAATATCTCAAGTATGACTGGGCCAACCCGAAGAACCCGAACAACGATCATTTGATTTTCAGTAAGGGCCATGCCTGTCCCCTGCTGTATTCGATGTTCAAGGCGGCGGGCGCCATCTCCGACGAGGAGCTCCTGACCCTGCGGCAGTTCGGCAGCCGGCTGGAAGGCCACCCGAACCCCCATGTCACCCCCTATGTGGATGTCGCCACCGGCTCGCTCGGCCAGGGGTTGCCCATTGGAGTCGGCATGGCGCTTGACGGCAAGTACCTGGACAAGCTGCCGTTCCGCGTTTGGACCGTCCTGGGCGACTCCGAAGTGGCCGAAGGCTCCATCTGGGAAGCCTGCGACCACGCCCAGCATTACAAGCTGAACAACCTGATCGCCATCCTGGACATGAACCGCCTGGGCCAGCGCGGCGAGACCAATCTGGGCTGGAACAGCGCCGTGTATGCCGCCCGCGCCCGCGCCTTCGGCGCCCACACCATCGAGATTGATGGGCACGACCTGAGCGCGATTGACGCCGCCTACGCCGAAGCCCTGGCCCAGACCGATAAGCCGACCTGGATCATCGCCAAGACCGAGAAGGGCCACGGTGTCTCGTTCCTCGCCAACAAGGAGGGCTGGCACGGGAAAGCCCTGAACGCCGAGCAGGCCGCTGACGCTTACAAGGAACTGGGCGGTGAGCGCCACATCATCGTGGCCGTCGAGAAGCCCGGCGACCAGGCTCCCGCGGCGCCACCCGCCACTGGCCCGCTCAAGCTGCCGGTCTATGCGCTGGGCACCATGGAGGCCACGCGCAAGGCTTACGGCGACGCGCTGATGGCCGTCGGCGGGTTCCGCGCGGATGTCATCGCGCTGGACGGCGAGGTCTCGAATTCGACATACGCCGACGAGTTCAACAAGGCCTTCCCGGACCGCTTCTTCGAGATGTACATCGCCGAGCAGCAGCTCGTGTCGGCGGCCGTTGGCCTGGCGACGCGCCGCAAGCGCGTCTACGCCTCGTCGTTCGCCGCCTTCTTCAGCCGTGCCTTCGACCAGATCCGCATGGCGAGCATTTCCAATGTCAGCCTGTGCCTCAGCGGGTCCCACGCGGGCGTCTCCATCGGCGAGGATGGCCCCTCGCAGATGGCCCTGGAAGACATCGCCATGATGCGCGCCGTCTGCGACAGCACGGTGCTGTACCCGAGCGACCCCAACCAGACCGCGCATTTGGTTCTCCTGATGGCCGACCTGCCGCACATCTCCTACATCCGTACCACGCGCGAGAAGCTGCCCATCTTGTACGCGCCGAGCGAGACTTACGAGGTTGGCGGCTCCAAGCTAGTCCACCATTCGGACAGTGATTCGGTCGCCATCGTGGCGGCGGGCATCACTGTCCACGAGGCCAACAAGGCTTACGACCGGCTCAAGGCCGAGGGCATCAGCGTCCGCCTGATTGACGCCTACTCGGTCAAGCCCATCGACAAGGAGACCCTGCACCGGGCCGCCCAGGACACCAACAAAGATGGTGGGGGCGGCAAGATGGTCGTCGTCGAGGATCACTGGTTCGAGGGCGGCCTGGGCGACGCCGTCCTGGACGCCTTCGTCGGGGTTGGGGACCACGCCCCCATGGTCGTCAAGCTCGCCGTCTCCAAGATCCCTGGCTCCGGCAAGCCCGCCGAGCTGCTGCACGCCGCGAAGATAGACGCCGACGCCATCGTCGAAGCCGTCAAGTCGCTGCTGTAGCCCGCGACACAAAAAGCCCCGCCCTGAATCGTCAGGGTGGGGCTTTTCGCGCTCAGGGGCAATGCTATTTGGCCGGGCCGGTTTTGCTGCCGACCGCCGATGTTCCCTCGTCTACTTGCAGACTCGCCTGGTACTCGCGCGCCGTGTACCCAAAGCCCTGCCCGCCGATCATGTGGGTGCCGGCATCGTCCAGCAACTCGAACATCAGCTCTCGCGTCGGCGGCTTCGCGCCCACGTTCAGCTTCTCCTGCACCCGCAAGCGCAGGTTCGGGTGTGCCGCCCGTAGCGCCTCCACCGCAAGCGGCGGGCTGACCAGGCTCTCCGGGTATTCGAAGGCGTCCCCCTTGGCCGACAGCACCCGCGCCCGGTACTCCGGCGTCTTGTCGTAGAAGGCCAAAAAGTCGTGCCAGTCCGCCGCGTTGTTCAGGACCGGGAACCACGCGCCCAGGCGGTGCATCTGGGCGACGTTCAGCACGGCGGCGGCGTGCGCCAGCTCGCCCAGCGACAGGAAGCCGTCGCCCGCCGCCTCGGCGTCGCGCAGGCGCTGCGCCTCGGCCCAGGGTAGGCGCGAGTCCTCGCTCTCGTCCATGAACCAGTTCTGGCAGGTCAGCAGGAGGACGCCGCCGCGCCACTTGTGCTGGAGGTTGACCGGCCGCTTGCCTACCCCCTCCAGGAGCGCCCCGATGGTCTTGGCCGCTGGCAGTTGTGAGATCGTCCCCACGTTGATGGTCTCATCCAGGTCGTGCGGGAGGCGTGCCATCAGCGGCACCTGGGCTGCCTTCGAGGAGAGGAGCAGGTAGTCGGCCAGCGCGTGCGGCTTGCCCGAGGCCGTGGGAGGCTGCTTAGGGGCGGCGAGGGCGCGGGCGGAGGCCGGATCCTCGGCGGCGTCTTTGGGCTGCATCCAGTTGGCGTTCATCTTCTGGCGCCAGGGGTCTTCCATGTAGCCGCCGCCGAAGTAGTCCCCGCTCCCCTGGCCGGTGTCGATGTAAAGGCCGGGCGCGACCTGATCAGGGTTGCGGGTCACGACGATCCCGATCTGAGTTGGCTCCGGCAAGGACCCCTTTATCATCTCCTCGGATGTGCCCTGCCGGGCGAACTCAGCCGCCAGCCATGCCCGCGCTTCCTGGAGCGCCTGCTTGGAATGCGGGGGCAGTTGGGAAACGGCCATGGTGATCGGCGGGCCACCCCGGAGCAGGGCCGTCAGCGCCCCTGGTGGCAGGCCGGCGAGGACGCGCATCCCCGGCTCGACACGCCCATCCACCACCATGCTGTGGAGCAAGAAGTCATGCTTGGCGGCCTCTTTGAGCTGGTCCGACGGCATATTCAGCGCGTTCAGCAGCTCCTGTGCCTGCGCCTCGAAGTCCGCCTGCACCTGTTCTTTGAGCCGCTTGGCCTGGAACCGGGCGTAGTCTGGGCGGGTCAATCTGTAGACGTATTTGCCCTCCGCCCCTTTGCCCTCCGCCCCCTTGACGGGGCTGCGCCGCCAGTCCCACTCGGCGTGGCGGTAGCTGAACAGCGACCAGAGCGCGTCCATCGCGTCCGCCAGCGGCACGCCTGGCAAGGATACGGCGACCGCATCGCCGCCCGTCGCCGACTCGTCATCTGTAGTGATGGGGACGCCGGACTGCTTGGAGAGGCGTTCCAGCAGCTCACCCATCAAGATGTGCGGTGAGCGCAGGGTGACGCGCGTTTGCAGGCGGGGGTCGGCCTTCCGCATGGCCGCCGTGATCTCATCGGCTCGTCCCGGCAGGAGGGGCATCATGACCAGGCATAGAGCGAAGGGGATAAAATGTAACCGTTTCAGCATGACGCTTACTCCTCTTGCATTGAGACGCCTGCCCGCTGGCTTCAACAACAGGCAGGCGCGAAGGCTCCGGGACGATTAGACGAGATGATCAGATCATGTATACATCCACGGTCGTGAAGTTGCCCGCTGTGATGACGATGCTGTTGTTCCCGGCGGGGTCTGTGCAGGAGGAACCAGCGTATATCGTCCAGCCCCCTGCGACAGTGGTCGTGTAGGTCTGCGAGTAGGACCCCGAGTTGTTCAGAAGATGCTGCCAGGAGCCATCCGGCTGGGTTTGAACCTGAATCTGCCCGTTGGGGAAGGGGCCGTTGGAATAGTCCTGGATGAGATACATCCCTAGCGTTGCTTCCACTAGGAGTATGCACCTGTAGTTGGATGTTCATGGACCAGCCGACGATGATGGTCCGAGAAGGCGTAGCTCCATTGACCTGGACGGACTGTTTAGCGACCGCGATAGGGATGGAAGCGGGTGTGGTACTGCTGCCGTAGTAGCCATGGTTGATGGGGTAACTCCCGCTCTGTGGGGTGACCCCATTGGCAGTCGCGGTGTAAGTGCCGTCGGCACGGGCGGGTTGATTGCACAGGCCCGCCAGGGCCAGAAGAGCCGCGCCGAGGAGGCCGGGTTTTATAGTGTTCATGGTGAAAGTGTCCCTTCTGAAAGAGCAGAGGTTTGTAGAGAACAGACCACAGGTGAGGGGAAGGGCCGGAAGGCCAGAAGCAGGAGGCGGAGCACGCGCGGCTGTCATGGAGCGTTCCTTTGTGTTTAGGAGGCGCCCCACGGTCAGGCCCAGCAGGTGGAAGATGGTGCAGGTGCTGGTTCTGTTGCAGCCATTATAAAATAGAACCGCTGGTTTGTCAAGCACTAATTTTGGGGCGCCTGTCACATATCTGCGGCGCAACAGTCGCGGGCGTTAAATCAGCGGGCGCAACAACTCCAGCGGTTCTGCCTGGTATACTGATGACAGCTCAGTTCTCTCGGGGAAGCGGGCTTCTGTGGCTCCTGAGAGTGGTCCTGCCTGAACCCACGCTCGGCGATATCCCGAACAAGCCGCCCGCCAAATCCTCAGTCGCGGGGCGACTTCTATCGGCTAATAAACCGGCATTTCCAATGCCGGGCGGAGGCCCCCATGCGAACCCTTTTTTTCTTTCTCTTCTTCGCTGTCTGTTTTTGCCGCCCCGCCCGCCCGGACGCCCTGCCACCCCCCGTCGTTCCGTCGTGTGTCGGCGTCAACATCCACTTCACCGGCGCCCCGGCACGGGACTTGGACGGGCTTCAAGCGGGCGGCTTCGGCTGGGTCCGCATGGACTTTGCCTGGAGCGCCGTCGAGACCGTCAGGGGCCGGTACGACTTCGCGGCCTATGACGCGCTCCTGGCGGGGCTGACGGCGCGGCACATCAAGCCGCTGTTCATCCTTGACTACGGCAACGACTTGTACCAGGCCGGGGCGCCGCGCACGCCCGAAGCGCGCGCCGCCTTTGCGCGCTTCGCCGCCGCCGCCGTGACGCACTTCAAGGGCAGGCCGATTCTATGGGAGATCTGGAACGAGCCGAACGGCGGCTTCTGGAAGCCGCAGGCGGACGCCGCCGAATATGGCCGGCTGGCCTTCGAAACCGCCCGCGCGATCAAACAGGCCGACCCGAACGCGACGGTGCTTGCGCCCGGCACGGCAGGCATTCCGCTGGATTTTCTGGAGGCGGTCTTTCGGACGGGCCTGCTGCGCTATGTTGACGCTGTCTCCCTCCACCCGTATCGGGGCGACAGGCCCGAAAGCGCGGCGGCGGACTTTCCCGCCGTGCGGCTGTTGATTCGGAAGTACGCCCCCGCGGGCAAACGCATTCCGCTGGTGTCGTCTGAGTGGGGCTACACCACCGTTTCCGTCACCGAGGAACAGCAAGGGCAGTATCTGGCGCGCGAGTGGCTGTCCAATCTCGCTGAGGGCGTCCGCCTGAGCATCTGGTACGACTGGCATGACGATGGGCTGGACCCGAAGGACGGCGAGCACCACTTCGGGACGGTCCATAATGACTACTTGCCCAAGCCCGCCTTCTTCGCCGCCCAGCGGCTGACACGCGCCCTGGGCGGCTATCGGTTCGTCAAGCGGCTGCCGCTGGCCTCGGACGCGGACTATCTGCTGTTGTTCTCCGAGGGGAAGTCCGCCAAGACAGCCTCTTGGACGACGGGTGCCGACCACGCTGTCGTGCTGCCGGGTGGCCGTTCGCTCGCGCTAACGGGCAGCCCGCAGTATGAAGACGCGGACGCTACCCAGCGCGCCGCCGCATCCTGGTCGGCATCGGCAGGGTCCGAATTCTACACGGCGGGGCAGATGCCGACGCTCGCCCTGACTTATCATAGCCCCGACACCCGCCGCCACCGCGCCCAAATGTTGGCCGCTGTCTTGGTGCCGGGCGAGGTGCCCCGTCCGGCCATGGGTTGGAATGCCCTGGCCGCGCCGGGTGCGACATTGCGGCATACTCTCCCAGTGTCTGGCCTGGCCCGAGTGTCCGCGCGGGTGCAGATCAGCCTCGCCCTCGACGGCGTCCGCCAGCCGTATTCGCAGGAAGTGGTCTTCGCGCCGACTGACCCGTTGGGCCTGTCGGTCGCGCCGCTGACCAAGACCGTCGTTTTGGTCCACATCGCTAACCCCGCAGGGACGCCGTTCGTCGGCCGCCTCGCTCTTGCGCCCGGAGGCGCTCGGCTGGTGCGTCTGTCGCCGGGGCAGACGGGTCTGGACATACCCCTGCCGTATTCACCGCGCGGCGCAGAATGCGTCCTGCAGGCCGCGCGGGGCCGCACCGTCGCCCGCCTACCGCTGACCCGCTTCGTCCCCTACACCACCGCGCTCCCCGCCCTCCGCGCCGTGCTCGATGGGAACACGAAGCTCCCCTCGATCGTCCATCTCGATGTGGCATCGACTCCGCCGGGGGGCGGCCCGGCCCTGCGCGTGGATTATCAGTTCGCACCCGGCTGGTCCTTTGCCCGCGTGACTGAGGGGCAGCCCGCCGCCCTGCAAGGGCGCCCGCTCGGCCTGGGCCTGTGGATCTACGGGGATGCGGGCGGCAACCTCGCGCGCCTGCGCTTCCGGGACGCCTCCGGGCAGACGTTCCAAGCCACCGGCTTGGCGATAGACTGGTCAGGGTGGCGCTTTGTCACCTTCCACCTCGTCCACCAACCGGGCGAAGCCGCCGACCTCGGCCACTGGGGCGGCGCGAATGACGGGCGGGTGCGGTACCCTGTTGCCGTGGACACCTTGTTCCTGCTGGACTCCGTTCCGGGCGCGCACCGCCACGCGGGGAAACTCTGGATCAAGCGTCCTACAGTGATCTACGGGACGGCGGAATGACTCCGGCCATTCTAGCGAGGCGCGGATGGGGTATAATCGTTGTGGCACACACAACGGAACGATACCCTGGCGACGAGGTGAGACCAAGATGTTACAACGTCATGTCCCGGCACACCGCCGGTCCCCTATGGCAGAGGAGCCGATTCCTCTGCGGACACGAATCGCCCTCTGGAAGTGCGTCCGGCGCGACCTGAGCTTCCTCAGTCGCTCCGACAAAACGATGGAAGAGCTGGCGCAGCGCCTGCATGTTCAGGCCGCCCGCGCCCGCCTGCGGGCGGACCACGCGCAGGAACTGAACCTGCCGGATCTCTCTTCCGCCGACAAGTGGTGGAAGAAGCAGTGGCAGGAAGAAGATACGTCCCGCCGCTAGAGCCGGCAAAATGAAAGGCCCGGCCCTGATACTCAGGGCCGGGCCTTCTCACATCACGTTCATCTCACAAAGGAGGCACCATGAACAGCATCACGTCCAAGCTCGCCGTTCAGATGTATACCGTGCGCGAATCGACCGGCACGGCGGCCGGGTTCGCCGACGCCCTGGCCCGCATCCGCGCCATCGGCTACCCCGCTGTGCAGCTCTCGGCCGTCGGTGCGATGGCGGGCGCCGTGCCCGCCGTTTGCGCCGAACAAGCCCGCCAGATGCTCGACGACAACGGCCTCAAGTGTATCGCCACGCACCGGAACTGGGACAGTCTGGCGCAGGAAACGGACCGGGAGATCCTCTTCCATCAGATTTTGGGCTGCGATTTCGCCGCCATCGGCGGCCTGCCTCCCCCCTATTCCGAGGCGGGCGCAGCGGGCTACGCGGCCTTCGCCCGCGACGCCGCCCCGGTCATCGCCCGCCTCAAAGCCGCAGGCATTCGCTTCGGCTATCACAACCACGCGCACGAGTTCGAGCGCGCTTCTGAGGGCAGCGCGCGCACATGGCTGGATGTCCTGATCGAAGAAAGCGGGCCGGACCTGTGCCTGGAACTGGACGTGTACTGGGTCGGTCACGCCGGGGCGAACCCGGAGCGACTGGTCGAGCGAAATGCGGGCCGCGTCCCCGTCATCCATGTCAAGGACAAAGAGGTCGCGGACGGCCAGCCCGTCATGGCCCCGGTCGGCGAGGGGAACCTGGACTGGCCCGCCCTGCTGCCCGCCTGTGCCGCTGCCAATGTCGAGTGGTACGCGGTCGAGCAGGACGTGTGCCGCCGCGACCCGTTCGACTGCCTCCGGTCGAGTTTCCAGTTCCTGAGTGGGGAGGGCTGAGGGGAGGGCGGTTGAAACCGCGCCAACAACAGCACAAAACCTGCCTCCGCAGG
>JANOOM010000504.1:0-7249 GCA_031421335.1 Armatimonadota bacterium | reverse complement strand
ACAGCAGCCCGAAGACGCACAGGCGCTGCGGCTGTGGGGGCTGGCACTGGAGCGCAACCGCCGTCTGCCGGAAGCGGGGGCGGCGCTGGAGCGGGCGGTAGCGCAGGCGCCGCGCTCCCCTCAAGCACACCTCGCGCTGGCAGACTTTCTGAGTGGGGTAGCCTCGCCGGCCAGGACCGGACTTGAGTATATCGCGGCCCTGAAATACCGTCCCGATTCGCTGCCAGCCCTGCTGGGCCTGGGAGGCGTGGGGATTGCGGAAAACACAAAATACGCGGTCGCAGCCTATGCGCGCGCCACTCAGGTGGCCCCACAGTCGGCCGACGCATGGGTCGGTCTGGGCCACGCGTACAGCTTGACGAGGCTCGACTCTGACAAGTCAGTGGCCGCATTTGAGACTGCAGCCCGGCTCGCGCCGGAACGGTCCGACTTTTTCAGCTTTTATGCCGACGTCCTGCGGAAACGCAACCGCTGGGACGAAGCGGAGGCACTGCTGCGGCAACGGCTGAAGATCGCCCCGGATGATGCTTTCAGCCACTATCTGCTGGGAACGGTGCTGCTGGATAGCCGTCCATCCCCGGCACGGGAGGCGGAAGCGGAGGCGCAGACGCGCGAGGCGTTGCGGTTCGCGCCGCATTCCCCGGAGGGCAAGGATCAGTTAGCAGAAATACTGTTGGGGCGAGGAGATGCGGCAGGAGCTTTGACGCTGCTTCAAGACAGCCTCTCCGATGACGCCTATAACGTGAACACGCTAAACACCCTCGCGCGTGCTTACCGCCAGTGCGGGAAAACCTCACAGGCCGCCGCCGCCGCCGCGCGCGCGAAATCCCTGCGCGCGGATCAGGATCAAAGGGCCGTTCTGACTTCTCGGGAACACAAAGATTTTACTGATCCCCATCTGCACGAGCAGTTGGCGCTCCTTTTTGGGCGTGACGGTCATCCCGACCGCGAGCGCCAAGAGCAGGAGCTAGCGCGCCTCCTGCGCGCTGATCCAGCCAAGGTGAGCGCACAGCAGAAAGAGTTGAACGCAGACCTAGACAAACTGCTGCTGAAAGATGTGCCGGGCGGCAAATAAAAAGTCGGACGCCAGCCCAGAACGAACAGCCGGCCGATGGACAGCGGTGGGTATGACTGCGAAAGCCGCCAGATGGCGGCGTAGCGGGCAAAGATAGGGGAACTGCCGAAGCAGGCGAAGGACTGATCCCGATGGACCCTGAGCAGATTCGCAAGCGACTCCGATCGCGGCTGACGCAGGACCGCATTGGGGCCGTGCGGCAGGCGCTGGGCCTGGCCCAGCCGGAGCGGCAAGCGCTTTTGCTGGAAGCCCTCGCCGACAAGTCGCCCTACGTCGGGGCCTTGGCGGCGGAGGCCCTGGGCGAGAGCGCCGACGATGCGGCGGCCCTCATAATGACCGAGCGGTTCGTGTTCCTCAGCGAAGACGGCCCGGTCCGCGACCCCGGCTGCCACATCCGGGGCAACCTGGCTTTCGCCCTGGGCCGCCTGCAATGTTATGCCGCCGTGGACGCCCTGCGGGTCGGCATCCAGGCGGTCCAGATCGAGTCGGTCGGGGGCCTGCCGGCCGACACGGCCGCCCACTTGCGGGCGAACTGCGCGCTGGCCCTGGCCCAGATCCGCGACCTGGACAGCATCCGCGACATCGCCCTGCTGCTGTTCGACCGAAGCGGCCTGCCGCGCGGCCTCCCCGATCCCAAGGCCAAAATGGAGACGCGCAAGGCGGCGGCGCGGGCGCTATCTCTGACAGGGAGCGTCCAGTCGCGCCTGCCGCTGACCCTGCGCCTGGTTCACCCGGAGGACGAGGAGCCGGAGGTCTTGCAGGAGTGCATGCAGGCCCTGGTCGAATTGGAGGACCCACATGCCCTCGAAGTCTTGAAGCCCTACCTTAGCCACCGCGACATGCGTTTGGCCGCTTACGCGGCCCTGATGATCGCCCAGACGCAGGCCCCGGAAGCGGCGGCCCTGCTGGGCACTGCCATCGAGCGCTTGTCCGGCGACCCCCTGCGGGCCACTGTGCTGGCCTTGATGACGCTGCACACGCCCGAAGCGCAGGAACTTCTTTATGCCCTCACCCGCTCCGACCGCGAGGCCGTCCGCCTTGCGGCGATTGACGCCCTACCCCGCAGCTCGGCGGGTCGGACCGTCTTGGAAGCGCTGTCCGCCCACGACCCATCCCCCCGCGTCCGCGCCGCCGCCAAGGCAGCGCTTGCAGTGTAGTAGTACCGCTTCACGGTAGAACTGCTGGAAACGATTTATACTGGCGATGCTTTAACTGCCGAGTAGCATGCTCCGTTCTCAATCTATCAATTCTACCGTGAAGGGGTACTAGGTTTTTACCACCGTCGCCTGCGCTGCTTTCTGCTCGTGGACTTGAAGGTCGGCAAGCTCACCCAGCAGGACATCGGCCAGATGCTGCTCTACACCGGCTATTACGAGGCTGAAGAGATGCAGGAGGGCGAGACGCGCTGGAAACCGAAGCGCATCTAGCCGATGAAGGCGGTTAGTGTCCCCCACCCCCGGCGGGCGGGCTGAGGGAGTTGAAGTATTTGCGGACGCCGGTGCGGTAGGCGGGCGGGATGTCCTCTTTGTCCATCGTCGACTCCGCGCTCTTGCGGGCCGGGGCGACGTAGTCGTAGTAGGGCACCTTGCTGTTCGTCTGGCCGGGGACGGCGTTGGGGTTCGAAGTCACCTTGCGGATGGGGCCGGTCTTGCTGGGGCCGGCGTTCAGAGGCTTGCCGAAGTAGAGCTTGTTGTTCTTGGACATCTTGGCCGGGTCCATTTTGCCCAGGTGCTTTAAGGGGCTGCTGCCTTCGCCGGTGTCGCCCGGCTTGCCGCCGGCCATGCCGCCGCCGCCGCTGCCGCCATTGCCCTTGCCGCTGCCGTGCTTGCCGTCGGAGCCGTCCAGCCCGTCGCCCTCTCCTTCGCCCTCGCCTTGGCCCTGGCCGTTCCCTTTACCCTTCCCCTTGCCTTTTCCCTGACCCTGGCCTTGTCCCTGGCCCGAGTCGTCCTGGATGTCGCCCGCGCTGCTCGCCCCCGCCATGTCGCTTTCGGCCCCCTCGGTGGCGTCCTGGGCGCCCTGCATGGCCTGCTGGTCGGCCTGCTCGTGAGCCTCACGCTCGGCGGCGGCGGCGGCCTTCCGCATTTCCGAGGCGGCGGCGGCCTTGTCGCCGCGCTTCAGGGCGTCGGCGGCGGCCTGGGTGTGCTTCTGGGTCTCGGACATGGGCGTGTTCTTCAGCGCGTCGGCCAGCTTCTGGAGGTCCTGGGCGGCCTGCGCTTGTTCGGCGGACGACATCTTGCCGGCCTCGGCCCGGCCCGCCATCTGCCGGAGCTGTTCGCTGAGGCCCTGCGAGTCGTTCTGCTGCATCGCCTGGGCGGCCTTGCGGAGTTCCGGGGTGGCGGGCAGGCCGGCTTGGGACGGGCTGGACGTGGACGGCTTGTTCTTGCTCGCGCCCGGCACGCTGAAGCCGTGGGAGGGGTCACCCGCGCCGGGCTTGCTGCCGCTGCCAGCTCCCTGGCCGGGCTTCTGGCCAGCCTTGCTGCCGCCGCCGCCCGCCTTCTGACCCGCGCCCGCCGCCTTGCTGCTGTTTCCCGAGGCGGACGCGCCGGCGAGGGCCTGGGCGAGCTGCTGGCCGGCCTGGGCCATGCTCTTGCTGCCCGCGCCCGCCCCGCCGTTCGCGAGGGCGCGCTTCTGCTGGTCCATCTTCATCTGCTGGGTGAGCTTGGAGATCTGCACCATCGCTTGCTTTTTGTCCATCTTGCCGGTCGCCAATCGCCGGGCGAGGCGCTGCATGGCGGCGGCGGCCCGGCGCGTGCCGTCGAGATGCTGGCCCTCGGCCTGCTTCTGGATGAGGCGGGCCGTCTTTTCCATTTTGTCGCCGGTCTTGTGGACGATCGCGCGCTCAACCAATGTGCCGGGGGGCAGGAAGACGGGCAGGGAGGGCAGGAACAGGAGCAGCGCCAAAACGGCCAGCGCGCCCAAGACGGCCTTCGCTTCCCAGGGCCAGCGCAGCGGCACGGCCTCGGCCGCCTTGAGGCTGCGGGCATGGACGGCGGCGTCGGCGAGCTGCAAGCGCATGAGGAGCACGGCGTCCGGGGCGACAGTGCCCGACGGGGCGCGCTCGAACTCCAAGGCGGACGACAGGCGCTCCTTCAGGCCCAAACGCGCTTCGGCCAGCCGGGCGGCATCCATGAGCGAGATGGGGCGTAGGAAAGTCGTGACGGTCCCCCCGGCGATGCCGAGCAGCAGGGCGCCCGGCAGGACCGCTTCGAGTGGAAGCCAGTCGGGGAGGGTGTCGAAGTGGGCGCAGACCACGGCGACGAGGGCGACGACGACGCCCGCCAGCGCGCCGCGCGAGGCGTGGCGGACCCAGCGCGCCAGGCGCAGCCGCGTCATCACCTGGGCCAGCGCCTCGGAGATGGCATTCGGGCCTGGAAGCGGGGCGGGGCTGGGCTGGGGTCTCGGGGTGGAAATTGTCGCCATGATGTCGCCTTTCGGAACCCGCCGCTCGACGCGGGCAGGTTCTTCATTATACGCGATTTAGGGCGCGAACGGTGCCCAGGATCAAGGGTTTCGCAGGTGAAGCGGCGTGGCCGGCAGGGGGGCGGCAGACAGGGGCATGAGCTGGTTCAAACGCGCTCTGGGCGCAAGTGAAATGACACGGGTGGCCGGGTTCGCCCCGGAACCAGGTGGCGGCTGAAAGACGAGGACGTGCCGCCCGGCAGGGAGCGACACCCAAAGGCCGCGCGCAAGGTCCACCGAGGGCTTGCCGTCTACCTTGACCCACTCGGCGGCGACCGGCACGAACTGCGGCTTCCGGCCGGCGGCGGCGACGGGCAGCCGCCCGGAGACCAAGACCAGGCCGGGCGCTTCGGCACTGGTCGGCACGGGCGCGGTGACCGGGCGAGCCGGAACCGGCAGAGCGGCCAGAAGGATCTGCCGGAGGCGATGCGCGCCCGGCGCCAGCGTCACAAGGACGTTCTTGCGCGGGGCGAAACCGCTCTTGGGGTCGGGGATGAAGGAGACCAAGTGACGCCCGGCGGCCAGTGACATCCAGTGTCCCCCAGCAAGGTCGGAGGCGCGGTAGCCATCCACCCAGACGGACTGGGCCGGGACGCCGACCAGGCGCCCGTTCGGGGCATTCTGCCTGGCGTAGACATACAGCCAGGCACGCTTCGGCGTCGCCTGCGCCACGAGTCGCGCGGGCTTCAGCGCGGGGCGGGAGTGATGGGGGATAACAGAAGCAATCAAGCGCGGCGAACGGGGGTGAACCGGCACGGAGCGTGCCGCCGTCTTTTCCAGCTTGGGCCGGGTCTGGGCCGCCGCGATGGTCTGGGGGGCCGGCTTCACGGTGACGGGCGGTTTCGGCTTGGGCGCTCGGATGACGGCGACAGGTCTCGGCGCGGGCGCGACTTCCTTTGGCAGTGCCGGACTCGGCGCAGGCTTCACCTGGGCCGCGCGGACGGGGTGCGGGGCGGCGAACTCCCCGGTGCGCCAGAGGGCGAGCGCGCCCAGGAGCAGCAGGGTCGCCCCGGCAAGTGCCCCGGCCAGCGCGCCACCCCGGCGGGTGGAGGCTGCCAGCACGCGCCGCTCCGGGGCGCCCGTCCCGGCCTCGACGGCGGCGCGCAGGGCGGCGGCGAACTGGCCGGCCGAGGTGTAGCGGGCGGCGGGCGCCTTGGCCAGCCCGCGCAGGACGGCGGCCTCGATTTCGGGGGAGAGTTCTTCGCGGTAGAGGCGCATGGAGGGCGGGTCTGAGAAGACTTGCCGGTGCATGACGGAGAGCTGGGCCTGGGTGCTGCTGTCAGCGGCGCGGAACGGGGGCGTCTTGACCAGGGAGAAATAGGCGACGCCCGCCAGCGAGTAAACGTCCGAGCGGGCATCCGGCGTTTCATTGCCGTGGACCTGCTCGGGGCTGGCGTACTCGATCGTCCCCAGGATGTCGCCCATGACGGTCAGCGGCGCGTCCTCGTCAATGTGGGCGACGCCGAAGTCGAACAATCGGGCCGGGCCACGCGTGGGGAGCAGGATGTTGGACGGCTTGACGTCCCGGTGGATGATACCCTGGGCGTGGGCGCAGTCCAGTGCGGCGGCGATGTCTTCGATGATCGAGGCGACGCGCGCGGGCGAAAGCCAGCCGTCCGCTTCCACGGTCTCGGCCAGCGTCTGTCCCGGCACATACTCGAGGACAAGGGCGGCGGGGTCGCCGTCCTGGAACTGGTAGAGCGCGACGACGTTGGGGTGGCGCAGGCGCTTCATGACGGCGGCTTCGCGCCGGAAGCGCTCGGCGGCGACGGCGTCTCCGGTCGCCCGCTGCACTTTGACGATCACGTCGCACTTGCGGTCGCGGTCCCACCCCCGGTAGACGGCGGCGAAGGGGCCGCGGTTGAGCGGCGTCGGGACCAGGGTGATGCCGGGTAGTTCGGGAAGGGCGGCGACGCCCGCCTCCGTGGGAAAGGGCGCCGAACTCGGCTGCGGGTCGGTCGGCGGCTGCTGCTTTTGAGAACGTATGCGGCGAATGGTTCGCTCCTTACCGACCCGCGGGAGTCGGCGCTACTCGGCGGAGAAGTCGGACGCCGGATGGGGCATGTTCGCCCCGCGCGTGCGGCGTTCCACCAGTGTCCGCCCCACGATCTTGACTAGAAACGGCAGGTCGCGCACGAAGTAGCGGTGCCACAGCCGCGTCGGCTCCTGCAAAAAGCGGTAGGCCCATTCCAGCCCGAAGTTCTGCATCCAGGAGGGGGCGCGCTTGACGATGCCGCCGGCCATCTCGAAGGAGCCGCCGACGCCGATGGACACGGGGACGCTCAAGAGGTCTTTATTCGCCGCGATCCATTTCTCCTGCTTGGGCGCCCCAAATCCCACCAAAAGAATGTCGGGCTGGGCCGCGCGGATATTTTCGCGGATGCGGCCCTGCTCTTCCGAAGTGGCGAACGTCTCGATCGGTGGGCAGTAAGTGCCGCAGATCTGAGCGCCGGGGTAGCGAAGCAGGATGGCGTCTTTGGCGAGGTCGGCGGCGCGCGGGGTGCCCCCGAGGAAGAACAAGCGCAGGCCCGTCCTTTCCGAAGCCCGCGCAAGCTCCCAGAACAGGTCACTGCCGGTGACGCGCTGCTTGAGGGGCGGGCAGGTGGGCGTGGCCGCGAGGTACGACAGCAGGACGACCGGCTTGCCGTCAGCCAGGGTCAAGTCCGAGTCACGGTAGATGGCCCGGAACTCCGGGTCGCGCTCCAGCGTGACCAG
>JANOOM010000503.1:0-4423 GCA_031421335.1 Armatimonadota bacterium | reverse complement strand
CGCCCTAGGGTCTCGGCGAATGGGGCCATGAGGTGCGGGCCAATGAGAACGATGCCGTCCACGCGGCCGTCGCAGAAGCCCAGAATTCGCGCCTCGTCACCGGCCCAGTCAGAGACGGAGAAGATGGTCGTGTTCTGGCCGTGCCGAGCGGCGGCCTCTAAAATGCCGTTCAGGACCTCCAGGAAGTACAGGTTGACCGCGCCGTCAATGGCGGCGGCGACGCCCAACGTGTCCATGCGGCGCCGGGACAGCCCGCGGGCGGCGGCGTTGGGCCGGTAGAGCAGGCGGGCGGCGGCCTCCTCGATGCGGACCCGCGTGGCGGCGGAAACGCGCGTGCCCGAGCGGGCGCCATTGAGCACGGCGGAGACCGTCATGGCGGAGACGCCAGCCTCGCGGGCCACGTCCTGTAGTGTCGGGGCGCTGCTTCGTTCCATAGGTGACAATGTGATTATAACTCTGAATTAACGCTAAGTCAAGCTTGTTTTAATGCGGAATTGGCAGTATAATGGCGGCATTATGAAATTCACCGACGGAAACTGGATGATGCAGCCCAATGTGCGCGCCTCCTACCCGGCCCAAGCGCATGACGTTGACCTCGCGGCCGACGGCCTGACGGTCTACGCCCCGGCCCAGCCGATCCGGCATCGGGGGGACACCCTGACCGGGCCCCTGCTGACGCTGCGGCTGTCGTCGCCGATGGCGGACGTGATCCGGGTGCGCTTGACACACTACGAGGGCGGCCCAGACGCCGGCCCGCATTTCCCCGTCTTCGCACAGGAGGACACCGAAATCACAACCGAGTCGAACGAGCAGTATGCCGCCCTGACCAGCGGCAAGCTCTCGGCGCGCGTCAGCCGGGCGGGCTGGGGCCTGGACTTCGTCACCGATGCGGGCCACGTCATCACCCGGAGCGGGGACCGCAGCATGGGCCTGGCCGACGTTGACGGCGACGGGCCGTACATGCTGACGCGGCTCTCGCTGGGCGTCGGCGAGAACGTCTACGGGCTGGGCGAGCGCTTCACGGCCTTCGCCAAGAACGGGCAAGTCGTGGAGATGTGGAACAAGGACGGCGGGACGGGCAGCGACCAGGCATATAAGAACGTGCCGTTTTATCTGACCAATCGGGGCTACGGCGTCTTCGTCAACCACCCTGAAGACGTCTCGTTCGAAGTCGCCTCGGAGAAGGTCTCGCGGGTGCAGTTCAGCGTGCCGGGCCGGGCCTTGGAATACTTCGTTATCTACGGCCCGTCGCCCAAAGAAGTGCTGGAAAAGTACACGGCCCTGACGGGACGGCCCGCGCTGCCGCCTCCCTGGTCATTCGGGCTGTGGCTGACGACCTCGTTCACGACGAGCTACGACGAGGCCACGGTGACGGGGTTCATCCAGGGCATGGCCGACCGCGATCTGCCGCTGCACGTCTTCCACTTCGACTGCTTCTGGATGCGCGAGTTCCGCTGGTGCGACTTCGAGTGGGACGCCCGCGTCTTCCCCGACCCGGCGCAAATGCTGGCGCGGCTGAAAGCGCGCGGCCTGCGCGTCTGCGTCTGGATCAACCCGTACATCGGCCAGCGGTCGCCGCTGTTTGAAGAAGGCAAGCAGGCCGGCCACCTGGTGAAGCGGCCCGACGGGTCAGTCTGGCAGACCGACCAGTGGCAGCCGGGTATGGGCATCGTGGACTTCACCAGCCCAGCCGCCTGCCAGTGGTACGCGGGCAAGCTGCGCGCGCTGCTGCATCAGGGCGTGGACTGCTTCAAGACGGACTTCGGGGAGCGCATCCCGACCGAAGTCGTTTACGCCGACGGGTCCGACCCGGTCAAGATGCACAACTATTACTCTTATCTCTACAACAAAGTCGTCTTCGATCTTCTAGTGGAGGAGCGCGGGGAAGGCGAAGCGGTCCTGTTCGCGCGGTCGGCGACGGCGGGCGGCCAGCAGTTCCCGGTCCACTGGGGCGGCGACTGCGCTTCGGAGTTCGAGTCCATGGCCGAAAGCCTGCGCGGCGGCTTGTCGCTGTGCTTGTCCGGCTTCGGCTTCTGGAGCCACGACATCGGCGGGTTCGAGGGGACGCCGCCCGCCGCCGTCTACAAGCGCTGGGTAGCTTTTGGGTTGTTGTCGCCCCACAGCCGCCTGCACGGCTCATCGTCGTACCGGGTGCCGTGGGTGTACGACGATGAGGCCGTGGACGTGCTGCGCTTCTTCACGAAGCTCAAGTGCCGGCTCATGCCGTATCTGTTTGCGGCAGCCCGCGAGGCGCATGAGACCGGAGTCCCGATGATGCGCGCCATGCTGCTGGAGTTCCCCAGCGACCCGGCCTGCGACTATTTAGACCGTCAGTACATGCTCGGCCCGTCGCTGCTCGTCGCCCCGGTCTTCTCGCAGGATGATCGGGTCAGCTACTATGTGCCGGAAGGCCGCTGGACCGACTTCCTGACCGGCCAAGTCGTGACCGGCCCCAGATGGGTCGAGGAGACGCACGGATTCTTGAGCGTCCCTCTCCTGGTGCGCCCCGGCTCGGCCATCGCCGTGGGCGACACGGACGACCGCCCTGATTATGACTACGCGGCCGGGGTCACGTTCCAGCTTTACGAACTCGCGGACGGGGCGGACGTCGCCGCCGTTGTCCCGACCATGGCCGGCGGAGAAGTTCTGGCGCTCCAAGCCCGGCGTTCAGGCAGGCAGCTCACGGCGGACGTGCGCGGGGCGGGTGAGTGGCGACTCCTGCTCGTGGGTATTTCTAGTGTTGAGGCCGCAGAAGGCGGCACGGCCGAAGAGACCGAGCGTGGCGTCTTGATTCGGCCAACGGCGGGCGCAAATTCGCTTGTCGTTACTCTGGCGGGGGACCGGCAGTGACCGGGATGGCCGAGTGGTTAAAAACCATTCGCTAGGCCAGGTGTCCTTCGGACAACGGGAGCGCTGCATGAGCGGCGTTCATGACGGCCCTCACGTCCGCAGGACGCTTCTCTTAGCGAGTGGTTGAAAACCACTCGCTCGGACAGGTGTCCTTCGGACAAAAGACGTGCTGCATGGACGGCCTCCCTGAACGGTCTTCACGTCCGCAGGACGCTTCTCTTAGCGAGTGGTTTTCAACCACTCGGCCCGGCTCGGCCACGCCGGCTCACATCAATCGGCTCACATCAATCGGCTCACATTAAAGGGACACCTCAAAGGGAGCACACCATGAAAACACGGACATTGGGAAGAGACCTGGTCGTCTCGGAGATCGGCCTGGGATGCATGGGCATGAGCGAGTTCTACGGGCCGGGAGACGAAGAGGAATCACTGCGGACCATCCACCTGGCCCTGGAACTCGGCGTGACCTTCCTGGACACAGCGGACATGTATGGGCCGTTCACCAACGAGAAGCTGGTCGGCAAGGCCATTGCAAATGTGCGCGACACGGTAGTCTTGGCAACCAAGTTCGGCAACGAGCGGCTGGCCGACGGTACGCGCGTCGGCATCAACGGGACACCCGAATATGTGCGGCGGGCCTGCGACGCCAGCCTGGAGCGGCTGGGCGTGGACCACATTGACCTCTACTATCAGCACCGGGTTGACAAAAAGGTGCCCATCGAGGACACCGTTGGCGCCATGGCCGAACTGGTTCAGGCGGGCAAGGTCAAGCACCTGGGTCTGTCCGAGGCGTCCGCTGCCACCATCCGGCGGGCGCATGCCGTCCACCCCATCTCGGCCCTCCAGAGCGAGTATTCTCTGTGGTCGCGCGACCCCGAGGGGGAGATCCTAGACACACTGCGCGAGCTTGGCATCGGCTTCGTGCCGTACAGCCCTCTGGGCCGGGGCTTCCTGACAGGGCAGTTCAAGAGTCCGGCTGACATCCCCGAGGGCGACTTCCGGCGCAACAACCTGCGCTTCCAGGGTGAGAACTTCACCCAGAACTTGAAGCTGGTAGACGAGGTCAAGAAGCTCGCCGCCGAGAAGGGCGCGACAGCGGGGCAGCTCGCGCTGGCCTGGGTACTGCGCCAGGGCGAAGACTTCGTCCCCATCCCCGGCACCAAGCGGACGAAGTACCTACAGGAGAACGCGGGCGCCGCCGACGTCATGCTCACGGACGACGACTTGAAGCGGCTGGACGCGCTGGCCCCGAAAGGTGTGGCGGCGGGCGAGCGCTACCCGGACATGTCCTCGATTGATCGGTAGAAGGCGAGCTAGCTGCCCCGAGCGATGGCGATGAAGAAGTCAGAGGGCGAACCGCAGGTTCGCCCTCTTTTCGTGTGTCCCCACTTATGTGCTGCCCTCAGCCCGCGTCAACTGGCCTTCGCCATCAGGACAGAATTGTTTTTGCGGGCCACTGAAAGTTAGTACTTGACAAATACAGGCTTCTGTTTTATGATGGTTGCAACACAACCGGCACCTGTACCATCTTCCACCTGCCGGGCCTGACCGTGGGGCGCCTCCTAACACAAAG
>JANOOM010000502.1:0-3157 GCA_031421335.1 Armatimonadota bacterium | reverse complement strand
CCCGGCTTGATATGCAATTGCCCCGGCTTGATATGCAATTGCCCCGGCTTGATACGCACCGGAGTACGCCATTGGGGCGGACGATGCGCTTCGGCCCCTGTCTCCCCCTACGGTCGCCTTTTTGCCCGACGATATTTCCGTTGATCTGACCACTTGCTTCGTCTACCTCAGCGACAGGCTTCACGAATCAAGAACTCATCCACCCATACCGCATCAGCCCTTCCGGGGCGCTCGTGCGGATCAAAGAAGATCCGGCGGCAACCGTCACCCCCGCGTCACTCACCTTCGCCCGTCCGCGTTGAGGTGTATCCTAGTAGGCAAGGACAGCGAAGGACGGGCGTGCTACCAGATGCTCACCGTCTGCGCCATGGCCCCGGCCGGCTCCCCGGCGGGGCAGGGGAACGCCTGGGCGAACTCGGGCATATTCGCCAGCGGGCCGAGGACGCGGAACCGGGCCGGCGCGTGCGGGTCGGTCGCAACGCGCAGGCGCAGGGCCTCGGGGCGGGTGTTGGTGCGCCAGACCTGGGCGAAGGCCAGAAAGAAGCGCTGCTCGGGAGTGAAGCCGCCGATGAGAATGTGCGGCTTGCCTACTTGCGACTTTTCGAATGCGAGAAAGGCGATCTTCAGGCCGCCGAGGTCCGCGATATCTTCGCCCAGGGTGAGGCGGCCGTTGACGTGCAGGTCATCCACGGCGACAAAGCTGTCGAATTGGTGGGCGACCATATCGGCACGCGCCTGGAAGTTCTTCTTGTCGGCGGCTGTCCACCAGTCCTTGAGGTTGCCGTCGGCGTCGAACTGCCGCCCCTGGTCGTCAAAGCCATGCGTCATCTCGTGCCCGATAACCGCCCCGATGGCCCCGTAGTTCGAGGCGTCGTCGGCCTGCGCGTCGAAGAAGGGCGGCTGCAAAATGCCGGCGGGGAAGACGATCTCGTTGACGTCGGGCCGGTAGTAGGCGTTGACGGTCGGGGCGCTCATGCCCCACTCGGTCCGGTCCACGGGGTGGTTCAGCTTTCGGAGGCCGCGCTCGAACTCGAAGTGGCGAGAAGCCAGGACGTTTAGGACGTAATCCGGGCTGCCGATGGCGAGGCGGGAATAGAGGCGCGGGCGGTCGGGGTAGCCGATCTTGACGCTCATCTTGTCGAGCTTGAGCAGGGCCTGGCGGCGCGTGTCCGGGCCGATCCAGTCGAGTGCTTCGAGCCGGTCGCGCAGGGCGGATTTCAGGTTCAGGACGAGCGACAGGGCGCGGGCGCGCGCCGGGGGCGGGAATGCCTGGGCGACGTAGAGCGCCCCCAGCCCTTCGCCGAGGCTGCCGTCGGTCTGGGCCAGCACGCGCTTCCAGCGCGGGAGCAGGGCCGGGGACCCGCTGAGGGTCTTGCCGAAGAAGAGGAAGTGTTCAGTGACGAAGGGGGCGCTGAGGTCGTCCGCCGTGCTGTTGACGAGGTGCCAGCGCCCATAAGTCTTCCAGTCCGCCAGCGGCACGGACGAGAGCATGCCGCCGACGGCGCTGAAGAACTGCGGCTGGCCGACCAGCAGCGGGCCGGGGTCGGCGAGGCCCAGGGCGGCGAAGTAGGGGCGCCAGGAGACGCCGGGGGCCAGGGCGTCGAACTGGGCTGGGGTCAGCTTGTGGTAGGTGGCGTTGGGGTCTCGGCGGGCCAGGCGGGTCATGGAGGCGGAGGCCAGGCGGGTCTCGATGCCGAGGACGGTCAACGCTTCGGCGGCGGCCGTGTCGGGGGCGTCGCCGAGCAGGACGAACATCCGGGCGATGTGGGCGACGTAGGCGTCGCGCAGGGCGCGCGATTTGTCGTCGGTCTTGGTGTAATAGTCGCGGTCAGGTAGGCCCAGGCCGCCCTGCCCGAGCTGCACGATCGTGTGGGCGCTGTCCTTGTCGTCCGGCCCGACGCCCAGGCCCCAGCCGACCCGGATGCCGAGGGAGTGCAGGTGCGCGATCTCGGCGAGCAGGCCGGGGGTGTCGCGGACGGCGGCGATGCGGTCGAACTCGGGGGCGAGGGGCTTCGCCCCGGCCTGCTCGATGCGCCCGGTGTCCATGCCGCTGCGGTAGAAGTCGGCCACCTTGCGCGGCGCGCTACCGATGGGCGCGGGCGGGCCGGACAGGGCACGGTCCAGGATGGAATGCAGGACCGCGCTGTTGCGCTCCCCGACCTCGCTCATGCCGCCCCAAATGGAGCGGTCGGCGGGGACGGGGTTGGCGGCGAGCCATTTGCCGTTCGCGTACTGGTAGAAGTCGCGGCAGGGCAAGACGGACGGGTCAATGGTGGCGAGGTCCACGCCGTGCAGCGCGGGCGCGGGCGGCGCTTGGGCCGCCAGACGGCCCGCCGGGAGGACGGCGCCCAAGAGGAGCGGCAGGAGGCCGAGGGGCCGAAGACGGGAGGGGATAGGCATTGCGGGGCTTGCTTCTTTCTTGCGGGAAGTGTCGCGGGAGACGGCCACTTGCGGGCCGTGCGGCAGCGCTGCCGTGACCCTCCCCTGTTAAGGGAGAGTAAGGAAAGGAGAAGCAAGAATTGGAGAGCGATATCCCCTCTCTTCATCCTTGCCTAACAGGGAGGGAGCAACTGCACCCGGCGGAGCAACTGCACCCGGCGGAGCAACTGCACCCGGCGGAGCAACTGCACCCGGCGGGGGTAGGTCAGCGCCCTTCCGCCGCGTGGGCGCGGGCGCTGAGAATGTCGGTGAGCAGGGGCGAAGTGCCGATGTAGCGTCCCATCTGGAACTGGACGTTCGGGTGGCGCTCGCGGGCTTCTTCCAGCAGTGTCGGCAGGTCGTCGGCGACGTGCGTCCCGGTGTGCAGGAAGTACGGCACAGCAACGACGCGCCCGACGCCCTCGGCGGCGCAGGCGTCTACAGCTTCGGGGATGGTCGGCTCGTTACACTCCATGAATCCGACGGCGACGTGGTCGAAGATGTTACGCGCCTTGACTTCTTCAACGACGCGGAACATGTCGCCGTTGGCGACGGGGCGGGGGGAGCCGTGGACCATGACGAGCAGGGCAGTTTTCATACGGATATACCTGACTAATAGCGATGATTGTTAGCTTAAAGCGTTATGGGGGCGGGAAAGACGAGTTCGGACGAGTGAATGAATTCACTCGCTGGAAGGCGCTGCGCGCCGGGCAGTCAAAGAGAGCCACATCGAGGCAGC
>JANOOM010000501.1:0-3440 GCA_031421335.1 Armatimonadota bacterium | reverse complement strand
ATCGTCGCCGCGCCGGACGGGCAACCGGTCGTCGTCCTGGTGCGCGGGGATCGGGAAATACAGGAAGCAAAGCTCGCGAAGCTGCTGGGCGGGCCGTCGCCGCTGGCCGAAGCTGCTCTGGTGCAGAAGGTGACCGGGGCGCCCGTCGGCTTCGCCGGGCCGGTCGGCCTGACGGCAGGGGTGCGCGTCGTCGCGGACCGCGAGGTAGCGTTCATCCGGGACGGCGTGACCGGCGCGAACGAGGCGGACACGCACCTTGTCCATGTTCTGCCGGGGCGCGACTTCCCCCACCCCGAGTATCTGGATCTGCGAACGGCGGTCGCGGGCGACGTCAGCCCCGCCGATTCGGGCGGGCGGCTCGAGACGCAGCGGGGGATCGAAGTCGGGCACGTCTTCAATTTCGAGACCAAATACTCGAAGGCCATGAACGCGACCTTCACCGATGAGAGCGGCGCGAAGCAGTTCCTTTTAGGCGGTTCCTACGGCATCGGCGTTTCGCGGCTGATGGCGGCGGCGATCGAGCAGCACAACGACAGCAACGGCATCCGGTGGCCGGTCTCGATCGCGCCGTTTGAGGCCATCGTCGTGCTGGTCGGGGTGAAGGACGACGCCCAGAAGTCAGCCGCCGAGGACCTGTACCATGCCCTGCAAGCAGCGGGCGTGGACGTTCTACTGGATGACCGGGACGAGCGCCCCGGCGTCAAGTTCAAGGACGCCGACTTGATCGGCATCCCCGTCAAGGTCGTCGTCGGCAAGTCGCTGTCGGAGGGGACCGTCGAGGTCAGCCTGCGGAGTGACGGCGCGAACAAGGCAGCTATCGCCGTCGCGGACGCGGCGGCCCATGTCGTGGGCCTGGTGCAGTCACTGAAGGCAGAGGCCGCCGCCTGAGCTTCACCGCCTTTCTGCATCTGCCGCTGGTCCACATGACCGGCGCATTGCTCCTGGCGCTGCTGCTCGGCGGCCTCATCGGCTGGGAGCGCGAGCGGCACGCCCGGCCAGCGGGGCTGCGGACGCACATCCTGGTCTGCGTCGGGGCGACCCTGCTCACGCTGATCTCGTCGTCCTTCGGCACGAACGGCGACCGGATCGCGGCCCAGGTCGTCACCGGCGTGGGCTTCCTGGGCGCGGGGACGATCATCCGTGAAGGAGCGAGCGGCCTCGTCCACGGGCTGACCACGGCGGCGAGCCTGTGGGCCATCGCCGCGGTCGGCATGGCGGTCGGCTACGGCGGACTGTACGCCGAACTAGGGACGGTGGCGACCGTCATCATTCTTTTCACCCTCACCCTCCTCAACAGCTTTGAAGAAGATCTCATCCGCCAGCGGCGTCATCAGGCACTGACCGTGGTTTTCAGGCCGGGCTGCGTCCCTTTGGATGCCGTGGTGCTGATGCTCGACCACTTGCACCAGCAGAACGTCAAGACGCGGGACCTGAAGATGGAAAAGGTCATGGAAGCGCAGGTGGCGCACTTGCAGGTCACGCTCGTACAGGGCGCCAAGCGGGACGCAGTTGACGACCTACTCCGCCACAATGGGGACGTAATGCACTACGAGTGGGGCGAATGAGGGGGTTGAGAGGCGGGCACGGGCGTTAGCAGGAAGGCATGCCGCACAGTTCTTGCCGCCAAGCGTTCCGAGGTCAAGGAGCTGATAGCGGGCCGGAGATTCCGCTTGGACAGGGGGCGGCAGAGCGGGGAGCAGCAAGAGCAGGCAGAGAACCGGAAAGCGATGCACGGCTTATGTCCCCACGACGGGGAGCGCCTGAGGCGGCTGCGGCATCCTCGGCAGACGCAGTGTGAAAGTCGTCCCTAGCCCCGGCTCGCTGGCGACGGAGGGGGTGCCCCCGTGCTGCTCGACGATGCGGCGAACGATACGCGTCCCCAGCCCCGTCCCGCCGGGCTTGGTGGAAAAGGCGGCATCGGTGAAGAGCTTCTTTTGAACCTCCTCCGGCATCCCCTTCCCGGTGTCCGCTACAGAAATGCAGTAGAACTCGGGGTCAGGGTCGGCGGCAACGGTCAGTGTGATGGTGCCGCCGTCGGGGGTCTCGGGCAGGGCGTTGTTGACGAGGTTATAGAGGGCGTTATAAAGGCGATGGCTGTCGAAGACGGCTTCCAGCTTGCTGTCACCTTCCACGTCCAGGGCGATGCCGGCGCGCTGGGCGGCAGCCACGAGCGACTGGGCGACGCGCTGGGCCGTATCAAACGGACGGCCCGGCTTGAAATCGAGCGGTGCGACTTCGCCTTTGAGGGCGGAGGCGATCTCGCGGGTCCGGGCGGTTACGCGCTGGACGCCCTCGGCGACGTTCTCCCGCACCTCGGCGTAGAAGCTTTCCAGCAAGTCTTGGGCGCCCGGCTCGCCCGCGCGCACGTCGGCGATGCAGCCTTCCAGGGTTTCGACGTAGGGGAGGACGTGGGTCAGCATGTTGCCGATATCGTGGCTGATCTCGCCTACCGAGCGGGCGACAGCGGCGAGGTTGGCTTCGCGGGCCAGCAGGGCGTTCTGGAGGCTGAGGGCGACAAGGCTGCCGACGATCTCGCCGACGGCCATGTCCCCGGCATCGAACTCGCCGCTGCGCTTGTTGACGAACTGGATGACGCCCAGCGGCAGTCCCTGGCGCGTGTTCAGCGGGACGGTCATCAGAGAGCGCGTCCGGTAGCCGGTGCGAGCGTCCACGGTGCCGATGTGGTCGGCGTCCCGCGCGACGTCGGGCGTCAGCCGCCCCATCCCCGTCCGGAAGACGTCTCCCGCGATGCCCTTGCCGAGCGAGAGATCCAGGCCCGTCCCGAGGAGCGAGGCCGCGACCGGACCGACGGCGTGGCGGAAGACGAGCATGTTCTTGTCCGCATTGTAGAGCAGGATCGAGCCGGCGTCCGCCCCGACCACTTCCAGGGCCACGTCGAGGGCCTGGCGCAGCAGGGTGTCCGTATCCGTCACCGAATACAGGGCGGTGCTGATACGCTGGACAGCTTCGAGCTGCCGCCGCGCGAGGGCGAGCTGGCTTTCGGTGTCGTCTCGTGTTGAGTTGTCGTTCGTCATGGTTGTGTCGGCAGGGTGCGGTATAGACCCTGCTGGTAGATGTATGCCTCGACCGGCTCGGGAGTTAGGTACTTCATGCTACGACCCTCGCGGACGCGCCTGCGTATGTCGGTGGAGGAGATCTCCAGGCCGGGGATGGGCAGGAAGGAGACCCGGTGCAGGAACTCGGCGTCGGTGATTTCCGCCAGTCGTTCCAGGACGAAGCCGGGGCGGGTGACGGCGATGAACCGGCACTCCTTGGCCAGCTTGTCGTATTCATGCCAGGTCAGGATCTCCAGCACGGCATCTGCCCCAGTGATGAAATAGAGGGCATCTAGATCGGGGTAGAGTGAGTGGAAGGCGCGCAGTGTGTCTATTGTATAGGATGGGCCAGGCCGCTCGATCTCGATACGGGAGCAGGAGAAG
>JANOOM010000500.1:0-2811 GCA_031421335.1 Armatimonadota bacterium | reverse complement strand
GAACAGGGCCACCGAATGGCCGCGCATTGAGGCCAACGAGACCAGCCTGCCCTGGACGTCGGCCCGCGTGAACGCCTGGGCAGGCCGGCCCACCTGAGGCGCGTCGAGCGCGACGGGCGCGGGGGCGGTCACAACGGGCGCCAGAACGGGCGCTGCCGTGGGCACCAGAACGGGCGCGGTGTCGGGGTCGTCCTGCATCGTACCGGTGATCTCCAGCAGGACGGGGGCGTCTGAGGCGCCGTGCGTGAAGACCCAGACCGACTTCTCCACCGGGCCGGGCGCGAGCCGGTGCGGGGCGATGCGGACCCGGACGGAGAGAAGGCCGCCCGGCCCCACAGTTAGCGGCAGGTCCAGGTCGCCGTCGAGGGAGGCCGTAGTGCAGCCGCAGGACGACTGGAGGCGGTCCACGGTGACGGAAGCAGTGTTGGCGTTCCGCAGGGTGAAGAGGTGTCCAAGCGGCGACTCGTCCGATAAGCGGCGCGTGCCGAAGTCATAGCGAGCCGTGGCGTCGTCCGCCTGCGTCGTCCCCAACCCCGTCACGATGGTCAGGGCGGGAGGGGCGGCGAGCGCGCGGGGAAAGGGCACCGCCACCAGGAGGACGAGGGAGGCAAGCAGAAGGGCGGGAAAGTAGCGGGGTCTCATGCCCTTATTATACACCCAATCAGATACCATCGGCGATATGGCAAAGCGTGTTGACAAAGAGGCGCGGCGGCGGCTATAATTAATGTTGTGATCCGAGGTCGTTCAATGGCAGGACCGCAGTTTTTGGAGCTGCTTATCGGGGTTCGAATCCCTGCCTCGGAACCACACTCTCATCCCCACCCGCCAAGAACAGGCCGCATTTGGCACAAGTGCCCGGCAGGGCGGGGATTCGGCAGTCCAGAAGCCCAGTAATCGGCGGGGCACGTTTTTCTATCCGGCGGGGCGCGTTTTTGTGCAGGGGGGTATAATGCACCCATGGACCCAGAGTATTTCTGCACGGATGACGTGATCTCCCTGACTCCTGGTGAGTGGCAGGAACTGGTGACCTCAATCCAGAGTCTGGTGCAGGTTAACGATGCCCTCCTGCAAACGGTTTCCGAACTGATGGCCCAGCGCAATGAAGCCTTCTCGCATCAAGCGGCCCGGTCTCTGACGGACCTGCCCAGCCCCGACCTCTACGACCTCCGCGCCTTGAACCATCTCCTCAGCGACAAGCCTTAGTTTCCCCCACCCCACCGCTTCTCGTATCGCTTCCCATCCTTTTTTACCTTTTCTGTCGGAGTGTGCCGTGACCGAAAACCAGAAATGGCCGGGCCGCTGGCTACCCCGTCATTGATATCCCCACGCGCGACGCCGACGGGCCGCTGTCCGCGCGGGGCACGGACTTAGTGCAGGCGACGGTTTGGGGCGTCTATCTGCACGCGCAGGCGGGCGACGCGCTCGCCAGGCGGGTCGGCTCGCTGGTTTTTTTGGCCCGCGAGCGGCTGGCCGAGATTCTTACACTGACATTTAATGCGCCTCTCCCACGACCCTAAGCCTGCGCTTCTGTCTCGACGATGGCCTTCAAGTTCCGGTTGCGCGTGACCAAAAAGCGCAGCATGTAGCGCTTCAGGAACAGCGCGTCGGCCAGGGCGCCCAGGGCGCCGAGCGGCGACTTCCACGTCAGGGCGTCGCGCATCAGCGTCCTGTCCCCGGCGGCGGTGAACGTGTGGACATGGCGCAGGCTGGTAAACACCCCCGACAGGGACTCGTCGGCGAACAGGAACGGCCGGTCCACCTCGGTGATGCGCGATGTCAGCCGCTGCCGGACGCCCAGATGGACCGCCTCGAAGGTCAACACGTCCCCCAGTTCCGCCATCCCCCCCGTCTTTTCTCCCACCAGACGCTCGCGCGTGTGTGACAGTGTCCGCATATGGACGTCCAGGTCGCGGCAGAGATCGAAGCAGCGCGCGATGGGCGCGTGTATCTCGGTCACAAGCGTTATCGTGGGCATTAGGGGGCGCTCGCAGTCGCGGCGCCCGTGGCGGTGTCCAGCATCCAGGGGCGATCGGGCGCGACGGACATCGTGCCGCCGCCGATGGTCAGCGGCAGCCAGATGTAGCGCGAGTCGGTGAGGTCCTTCGACTTCCAGCGGTCGCCGATGTAGACATAGCTCGTCACCTGGCTCCCGAAGACTGGCAGGATAAAGGCCGTCTGCGAGTCGTAGGTCTTGGTCGCCGGCGGGGCGATATCCTTGAAGGTGGACCACGGCCCGGCCATCGAGGGCGCGGTCGCATACTGGTTTGGGTTAGTGTCCCATCCACTCAGGTGCGACCCGAGCAGATAGTAGGTCCCCGCGACCTTGACCACGGCGGGCGCCTCGTAGGCGTGCGGGATGAGGGCGACTTCCTTCACGACGGCATGACCGTCTGGCGACAGCCGCGCGAGAGAGACGCCGCGCTGGCGGTCTTCAGAGACTAGATAGTCGGCGCCGTCCATGTCCTGGAACAGCGTCATGTCGCGGCTCTGGTGGCCCAAGGGCCGGAAGCTGCCGAGGTAGGTGTAGGGGCCGGTGACGGTCCGGCTCGTCGCCACGCCGACTTTGGCCTCACCGTAATTCGGCGAGTCGATGTGCAGGTACATGACGTACTCGTGCGTCAAGCGGTCGTGAATCACCTTGGGCCGCTCGACCACGCGGTTCGGCCCTAGGTCACCCCCTGCCTGCCGCGTGAGCGCATTGCCCTGGAAGGCCCAGTGCGCCAGGTCCCTGGAGGCGTAGCAGCGGACGTTCTGGAAGGGGGAACCGTCCGTCTTGTCCTCGCCGAACCAGTAGAAGATCTTGCCGTCCTG
>JANOOM010000499.1:0-4227 GCA_031421335.1 Armatimonadota bacterium | reverse complement strand
CCCCATAGCCTCCGGCGGCCGGCCGGCCCCCCGCCGGCGCGCGGAAGAGGGGGCGGGGTTCAGCAGAAAGGGAAACACGCTTGAAGTCATTCATCCGCAGTCTCTTGGAGGTCGCTACGGTCCTGTGCGCCCTCACCCTGGCCGGGGGCGCCTTGGCCGCCGCCCCGGACGCCGACGTCAAGACCGCCAATGGCGTCCTGGCGGGGACAACGGATGCCGGAACCGGGGTTCGGTCCTTTAAGGGCATCCCCTACGCCCAGCCGCCCATCGGGAACCTGCGGTGGCGGGCGCCCCAGCCCGTCCGGGACTGGCAGGGCGTGCGCCGGGCCGACGCCTTCGGCCCCCGCGCCATGCAGCTTCCCCTCTTCGGCGACATGGTCTTCCGCTCCACCGGCATGAGCGAGGACTGCCTGTACTTGAACGTCTGGGCGCCCGCGGCCGGCAGACAGCGCCGGCCAGTGCTCGTCTACTTCTTCGGTGGCGGCTTCGTGGCCGGCGACGGCTCGGAGCCGCGCTATGACGGGGCCGGCATGGCGCGCAAAGGCATCGTCGCCGTCACCGTCACGTTCCGCCTGGGCGTGTTCGGCTTCCTCGCCCACCCCGCCCTGACGCGCGAGTCCGCGCGCCACGCGTCCGGCAACTACGGGCTGATGGACCAGAGCGCCGCCCTGCGCTGGGTGCAGAAGAACATCGCGGCATTCGGCGGCGATCCCAAGCGCGTCACCATCGCCGGCGAGTCGGCGGGGTCTTACTCCGTCAGCGCCCAGATGGCCTCGCCCTGGTCCAGGGACCTCTTCGCCGGGGCCATCGGCGAGAGCGGCTCGCTGATGGGCACGCGCCCCATGGCCCCGCTGGCCGACGCCGAGCGCCGGGGGGCCGCGTTCGCGGGGGCCTGGGGGCCTCTTCCCTCCCCGCCCTGCGCGCCCTGCCCGCCGCCCAGGTTCTCGGCGCCACTTCCGGGCCACACCCCCCGCACTTCGGGGCCATCGTGGACGGCGACTTCCTGCCCCGCCCGCCCGCCGAGGCCTACGCCGCCGGCGCTCAGGCGCATGTGCCTCTTCTGGTCGGGTGGAACTCGCAGGAGCAGGACGCCGGGGGCGTCCTGGGGAAAGACCTCGCAACGCCGGAGAACTTCGCCAAGGCGCTGCGGACGGTCTTCGGGGACCGGGCGGACGACGCCGCGAGACTGTACCCGGCCTTCACGGACGCACAAGCTGACCAGTCCGCGACGGCCCTCGCCAGTGACCGTTTCATCGCCTTCAGCACCTGGAAGTGGTACGACCTGCACCGCCGGACCGGGGACAAACCGGTCTTCCGCTACTTCTTCGCGCGGCCCCGGCCGGGCGGGTCGGGCGCGGTGCATTCCGGCGAGATCGAGTACGCCCTGGGCAACCTCGCCACCAACACTTCCTACGCCTGGACGCCGGACGATTACAAAGTGTCCGAGACCATGCAGGACTACTTCGCGGACTTCGTGAAGACGGGCGACCCAAACGGCGCCGGCCTGCCGGCCTGGCCCGCCGCCAACCGGGGCTTCTCCGAGCCGGTCATGCGCCTGGACGTGAACAGCCGCGCGGAACCCGAGACGCACCGGGAGCGCTACCGCTTCCTGGACCGGTTCTACTTCTACGAACAGCCGGGCGAATGATCGTTTTAGCAGATCAGACAAGAAGCGCGTCTGCGTAACCGGAGAAGAGGGGACAGGGCTTGTCCCTACCCCCTTGTCCGCCTCACGCCGTCTGACGCTGCCCGCGCCGCCGCGCCCGCAGCACGGCAAAACCGACGCCGCTGAGGAGGACCACTCCAGCAAGTTCGTAGAGCCACAGCGAGGAGACATTCTGCTCGGCCACCGCAGGCGCAGCTTGATACTCTTCCAAAGTTGTTGGGAGAGAGGGGTGCGCGTCCGTCGCCTGCGTCCAGAAATGTGTTCCGGCTGGGTAGTGTGGAACGAACAGCGAGTCAGGGACATCATTGAAGGTGATGTTCGCAAAATGCCGGGGCAGGTTCCCGACCTCCTGGCGTCGTCCCAGGCCCAAGGTATTATATTTAAACTGCCCCTCGCTTGCGACCCAGAGCGCGCCGACCCTGACAACCTGCCGGGTTTCGCGCGTCGCTTGTAAGGTGAAAGGCGACCGCCCGCCGGGTTCCTGCACATCGGTCTTAACGGCCATCCAGCCCAGTCTGGGCGCAAGCCACAGCCGTACCGCCTCTCGTTGTCCCTGCGGGGTTGTGCTAGCGCAGCGCATGACGGTGAGCGGGCCGAATCGTGCGTCCGTCACCGTACCCTCCACACTCGGCCTGCCGCGCCGCAGCATGTCGCCGATCCATACGCCGTCAACTTTGTAGCCCCATTGAAGGACCTCATCGGCACCGTGTGGCTTGAACCCGCCACCGGGCAGATAGGCGCTCACATGATATGTTTGTCGGGAGCGGATGCTGTCCACTGGGCCGTTCCACTCCGTTAGCACCTGCCGCATCGCTCGACCGTCGAAGGTCCAAACCTCATCCGTGTGCGTGGTCTCGTTGGGCTTCGTGCCGTAGCGGCTGTCGCCCACCTCCCGCGAGTAATACAGTGCGCCTTTAGACGCGACTTCATAGGTGTGTTTGGTCTGCCCTTCGTCCACCTTATTGCCGTTGTAGATGCTATAAGTGTGGTACGTTTGACTGCCTTGGAACCGCACCGACTGGATTTGACGCGCGTAGCCATCCTGCGCGGCCTGGATCGCCGCCAATGTCGCGGCGGCGGATGGAAGGGGCGTCGGTGTAGCCTCGCGCTCCATTGGCTTGCTCAGAGCAAAGTACCAGTAGCCGCTGTAGCCGACCACAAGAACCAGCAGCGTCAGACCCACCCCGGCCGCCGTTTTGAGTAATGCCGACAGCCAGCGGCGGCGGCGCAGGTGCTGCCGGGAGAGGTCTTTGGCGATCTGCTTGGGGTCCCCGAACTTTTCCATCGCGTCCTCCATTGCTTCGGTTGCCGAGACAGTGCGGGTGGCGTGGGCCGCCATACTCTCCAGGTGCTGAGACAGTTCCTCGCGCGTGTCGCGGCGTTCGCGGGCCGAGGTAAACCACAGCCGCCGACAGATGCGGTCTAGATACCAGTCCAAGGGTGTGCGCTCAGGCCGTCTGTTCATCGGGCTGCCCTCCTAGAATGCCACTGACGGCTCGCGCGTAATCGTGCCAGGCCTGCGCCTGCTTCCTCAGCTCGGCGCGGCCCTGCTCGGTCAGCGAGTAGACCTTCCGGGCGGGGCCGCTCGGCTGGATCTCCCACGCGCCGCTGATATGCCCCTCCCCCTCCAGGGCACGGAGGGCAGGGTACAGGGTGCCCTCGCCGGGCTTCAAGGCGCTGCCGCTGCGCTGCTCGATTGCGCGGGCGAGCGCGTAGCCGTGCCGGGGGCCGTCCGCCAGCACGGCGAGCACCCAGACAGTCGTGCCGCCCTTTTGTGTCTCCTGCCGTTTCGCCATGTGTCGCCTCCTGATAATATCAATATACCTCTATTATCAATGTAAGTCAATCTTATTTTTTGTGAGGCGGCAGGAAAAGAGGAGCGGGGGCGCGAACGTCCGGACAGAGCCTAACTATCACGAACGGGAGACATAGACCATGCCGACAGTTGCTATCGAGGGCCGTGAGGCCTTTGAAGTGGAGAGCGGGAAGAAGCTCGTCCTCGCCATCGAGGACTCCGGGTACGACATCCTGCACCGCTGCGGCGGCATCGCTCGCTGCACCACTTGTAAGGTGCATTTCCTGAGCGGCGAGCCGGCCGAGATGAACGCCGAGGAGCGCGCGACGCTGGAAGAAGACAAGCTGCTCGGCCAATACCGCTTGTCCTGCCAGATCCGCGTGACCGGAGACATGACCATTGACGCGCCCGACCGTGCGGGCGACCGGGGCATCTCGGCGGGCGGGCGGCCCGAGGATTGATGCGGTGGCATCCTATCTGGACCGCTACCAGAGCGGAGACCGAGAGCAGGTCTGGGCAGGACTGACGGCGCTCGGCGAGCAAGTCCGGCAGGAGCACATCCTGCCGGATGCCTTTGCCGTCGCTTGCGAGACCATGACGCGCGCCGGCGAGAATGTTCGGCGCATCATCTCGCGCCTGCAAACGATCGGCTACGAGTTCGGGGGACCAGACTCCGATCAATCCCCCTCCCTGTCGCCCCCCTATGAGCCGCCCCCCGAGCACATCAAGCCGAACGTGGCCCGCATGGAGCGGGAGACGGGGCCGT
>JANOOM010000498.1:0-1771 GCA_031421335.1 Armatimonadota bacterium | reverse complement strand
GCCTGGAGCCGCAGGCGCGCGAGGTGGACGCCGTCGCTTTCGGCGGGCCGCTCGATCAAGGCCAGCGCCGGCGTCAGGCACTCCTGTGCCGCGCCCATATTCCCCAGGCCGAGGTGACAGGTGGAGGCCAGCAGGTGGTGGCGCACGATGGGGTCGGACCCGAAGCGGGACAGCCCGGCCGCCGTTTCCAGAACGTCCAGCGCTTCCCCGTATCGCCCCAAAGCGGCCAGCAGGACGGCGTGGTCGCGGCGGCGGAACCATCCCTCCGCCGGATCAGGCATTGTTTCCGCGATGGCTTGCGCCTGGAGGGAAGCGCGGATGGCTTCGTCGGCCCGCCCGGCGCCCGCCAGTGTCAGGGCCATCTCCCCCAGCAGCCACGCCTGGTTTTCATCGGGGGCGGCCTCGGCGACGACGCCCGCCAGCAGGGCGGCGGCGGCGTCAGGCCGGGGGCGGCGGCGCCCGGAGCCGTGACGCAGGACTGACGCCGAGGCGATCACGCCCCAGGCCCAGAACTGCGACCGCCCGTACCCCTGCCGCGCCAAATCCCATGTCCGGTCGGCATACACGCCGATTTCCCCAGACCGGCCTTCCTCCATCATCGCCCGCGCCCGGTAAGCGCAGGCGTCGTGCAGGTGGGACCGGAACGCCTCGCTTTCGCGCGCCCGCAGCCACAGCGCCCGCTCCAGCGAGAGCGAGCGCAGGTCACGCAGGGCGTCCGCATGGAAATAGGTGCGTTTAATTAGGCATCCCAAGGGGTCGTCGGGCGAGGCCACGCGGCCTTTGTACGACCACGCCTCGGCATCCTCCCCCTCATCCCACCCCGGCAGCGCGCCGCGCCCGTCGGTCAGAGCCGCCGTTTCCTCGGCGGGCGCCCCCAGCGCGAAGCAGAGCGCGCGCAGGCGCTCCGGGGCGGGCCAGTCTTCCGACCGCTCCCAGTGCGCCAGCCGCCCCTGGCTGACGCCCGCCGCCCGCGCCGCCTGTGCTTGTGTCATCCCCCGCCGCCCCCGCATCGCCCGCAGCAGATCGCCGCCGCCCGGCATCGGCCCGATGAGCTGCACTTTCCCCGTCGCCGCCGCGCGGACATAGCTTAAGGCGCGCGGGGCGGGCACGAGTGCGACCAAGCGCCCCCGCTCGGCGGGGGAAACGCCCAGGGCGGCCAGGGCCGCTTCCAGCTCAGGCAGCCGGGGCAGGCGCTCGCCCCGCTCCCAAGCCCCCAGCGCATCGTGGCTGACGCCGGCGGAGCGGGAGAGCTGGCGCAGTGACAGGCCCCGGCCCCACCGCAAGGCGGCCATCCGCTCAGAAAATGCGGACGGGGGAAAAAGGGGGCCGGGGCGGGCGAGAACGTCGGGCATGGTACGCGGGCTTCTTTCGGGGCTTACTTGGGGCAGAGAGTGGACGGCTTTCGCGCATACCATCATGTCGGCCTGCTTTTTTTGGTACGATGTTTCTGCCCTCGGGGGCGCTCCGCCGGTCAGCTCACTGTCGTACCCTGCATAAACCGTGCCAACAGGCCCCCGCCACGCGAATAGGACCAAAGACACCCATGAAAGACGCCTGCGCCCCGCGACTTCTCTGCACAGTCGCACTTCTGACCACACTCAGCGCGGGCGACCTGCTCGCCCCGCGCCCCGCCGCCGCCCAGACGCCCGCCGTCGGCTTCCTGCCCGGCGCCCTCGGCGTTGAGGACAACGCCGCCGACGTGCTCGGGAGCAGCACCGGCTCCTTCAGCCTCGGCTTCGAGTTCACCGCCAACGCCCCCCAGCTTGTTTCC
>JANOOM010000497.1:0-7726 GCA_031421335.1 Armatimonadota bacterium | reverse complement strand
TGCTTGTCGCGCTCGTGCGTGATGGCGATAATCAGTTTCATGGAGTGGGAAAGCGGCCCGAGACGGCGGCCCAAATGTCTTCGTGAACCATGTCGGGCGGGCGGGAAGAGTCTAGAATGAGCCACCGACTGGGCGTAGACTGGGCCAGCGACAGAAAGCCCACCCGGATGCGCTGGTGGAACGGCAGGGCCTGATCTTCCATGACGCTGCGCTCCCGCTGCCGTGCCAGTCCAATGGCGGGGTCGAGGTCCAGCAGAACGGTCAGATCAGGCAACAGGCCGTCCGTGGCGTAGGCGTTCAAGTGCAGGATCTCGCCAACGTCCAGCCCGCGCCCGTGTCCCTGATAGGCGACGCTGGAGTCACCGTAGCGGTCGCAGAGAACGATGCCGCCGCTTGCGAGATGCGGCCGGATCACCTGCCCGACATGCTGGGCGCGGTCGGCCAGCATGATGAGCAGCTCGGCGCGCGGCTCGACGACCATTCCCATCGGCGGGTGCAGTGCCAGGGAGCGAAGCTCCTTGCCGAGCGGCCCGTCGCCCGGCTCGCGCGTGGTCAGCACATCCTGGCGGCCAGACCCGCGCAGGCGGGCCGCGAGTCGGGCGATTTGGGTCGTCTTGCCGGCCCCTTCCACTCCCTCGAAGGTGATGAACACGAAAGACCCTTATCCCCCGCCCCTGCCCCCGCAAGTGGAGCCGGAGTATCAAGAGCGGGAACGGAACTGAGCCACCCCCCCTTTACCCCTCTCCCGATTGCGGGGGCAGGGGTCGGTACACAGTACCGAGGGTGGGTGCTTCTTACGGTCGGCTGATCCGCACCCGCCGATTCGGCTCCTGCCCGATGCTCTCCGAGACCATTTTGTAGTTCTCGGCGATCTGGTGCTGCAAACGCCGCAGGAACGAGTTCTGTGCGCCCAATTCCAGCGAGTTCAGGCCGCCCGTCGTGTCGTTCATGATCTCCTCGATGGCCTCCTCGGCCTGCGAGATTGCCACATCTTCCTCGGAGACCTCCTGCGGCATCTTGAAGATCTCGCGCAGGACGCTTTCGATCTGGACGTAAGTGTTGCTCTTGATCACATACGTCGGGATGTTGCGCGTGATCCCCTCTTGCAGCTTCGCCGGCTCCTTGCGGTAGTTGGCCTTCAAGGCGATGATGACGTCCGTGTCCTTCACGTCCTTGCCGATGTAGGCTGAGACGCGCAGGGTGCGGATGGCCCGCTCCAGTCGGCTGCGGCTGACGCCGTAGGGAAAGACGCGCAGGGTCGTCGGCAGCGGCTTGCCGTTGGAGAGTGTCGGCGGGACGCTTCTGCTCGTCAGCGGTGCCCCCTCGGCCGTCGGCGGGGCGATGCGCGAAGGTGCCTCGGGGGTCTCTGCGCGCCCGTTCTCCCGGCCACTGTCACGGCCACTGTCACGGGCGTTCTCGCGGGCGGGGGCCGCGTAAGAGGCACCCGCGCCGAAGTTGCCACGTCCGCGCGTCCCATCGTCGAACAGGGAAGGCGTCCGGTCGCGGTCCGGGGGCCGGGGGGCTTCCAGGTCGGACTTCTGGACGACCTCGACCTGGCCGGAAGCGTTCCGAACGCGGATCTCCGGGCGGGGCTGGCCGCCGCGCAACATCCGGTCCACGGTCCGGGTGACGTCATGGTGGATCGCCAGCTTGTCCACTTCCATGATCTCGATGATCACCTCGAAAGTGGGCGGCGCTTTGCGCTCCAGAACGGTCTTCTGCGTGCCGCGCTTCTTGGCCTCCTCATCGGAAAGCGTGACGGCCTGGATGCCGCCGACGAGGTCCGACAGGGTCGGGTTCATCAGCAGATTTTCTAAAGAATTGCCGTGGGCCGTGCCGACAAGCTGCACGCCGCGCTCGGCGATGGTGCGGGCGGCAAACGCCTCCTGCTCAACGCCGATCTCGTCAATGACGACCACTTCGGGCATGTGGTTCTCGACCGCCTCGATCATGACGGCGTGCTGGTCATTGGGTTCGATGACCTGCATCCGGCGGGCGCGGCCGATGGCCGGGTGCGGGATGTCGCCGTCGCCGGCGATCTCGTTGGAGGTGTCCACAATGATGACGCGCTTTTTGAACTCGTCGGACAGCACCCGCGCCACTTCGCGCAGCTTGGTGGTCTTGCCGCGTCCGGGCTTGCCCAGCATCAGGATGGACTTGCCGGACTCGACCACGTCCCGGATAATATCAATGGTCCCGTAAACGGCCCGCCCGATGCGGCAGGTCAGGCCGATGACGCGGCCCTGACGATTGCGGATGGCCGAGATGCGGTGCAGAGTACGCTCGATGCCGGCCCGATTGTCCTTGCCGAACGCGCCGATGCGCGTGGTCACGAAGTCAATGTCCTCGGCGGTGACCGGCGTGTCTTCGCGCAGCCACACGGCGCGGCCGTCGGCGAAGCGCGCCTCAGCCGTGCGCCCGAGGTCCATGACGATCTCGATGAGGCCGGCTAGGCCCGCCGTGCCATCTTCCGAAGAGCCGTCCTGTTCCAGGGCGGCGCGCAGGGCCGGCGGCAGGATCTCCAGGAGCTGCGCCAGGTTGTCGGTCACGCGCATCTGGTTCGCGCCCAGCGGAATGGCCTCGGTGCCGGGGATAGTTGGATCGGATTCGTCGTTCGCGAGCCGGTCACGCAGATCGGCCAGGGCTTCGTCACGCGGATTGGAAAGGGTCATAGTCACGTTTTGATTGCTTACACTCGGGCTTTGGTTTTGATCGGTCATCAGCGGGATTGGGTGATCCTTCCTGAGTGCGGGAACCCGGCGCGTCGGCAGAAGCGTAAACGCAGGAGAAGCCCTTCCTTATGATACCCGAAACCGCGCCGATTATCGCTCCCGCTCGTGGCAGCGGCCTTCGTTGACTCGGGCCGGGTGGAGTGGTATAATGAAACGATCCCACTGTGTCCCGAGGCGGGCTGCTCTGGAATTGTCTTGCGCCGCTGTTTGTTGGAACGAAGACCTCATTTCTCTGCCATTGCACCCGTTCCGCCCCGGCGGAGCGCAGAAAAGGAACTAAAAGTTGAAGTTGAACGCGGCCGGCCTCACCGGTGTCCTGACGGTCGGCGCCCTGACGGCGGCGGCATTCGCCGCCGGCTCTCACCTCGGTCCGGCCCGGCCCGCCGGCCACAACCTGTACCACCCATCTGTAAGTGTCGTTCCCCGCGCGCCTCTCCTTTTCACTTCCACGGCCCGACCCGCTGGCGCCGTCTCGGTGGCCGCGAATACACCCGACGCCGATTCGTCCGATGACGTCACCGGCTCGGGTCCAGGCGCGACCTTCGACAACGTCTACCGGCTGCTCAAGGCCCGCTATGTGGACCCACTGCCATCCGACGCCAAGTTCGCCCACGGCGCGGCGGCGGCGATGGTCGCCTCACTCCAGGACCCCAACTCGCGGTTCATGGAAGCGCCTGAAGTCGCCGAAATCGGCGAAGAGGCCAAAGGCATCTACCACGGCATCGGCGCGGCCTTCGCCATCAAGCGCGTCCCGCACGCGAAGACTGCCGATCTGCCGGCCTACATCGAAGACCGCCTCGTCATCATCGCCCCCGTGCCGGGCAGCCCCGCCGAGAAAGCCGGCATGATGTCCGGCGACGTCATCACGACCATCAACGGCGGCTGGGTCTACAACGAGAAATACGTCTACGACCAGACCAAGATGCTCAAGGCTTTGCAGGACGACGCCCCCGCATTCAACAAGACGGTGACTGCCCTCCAGAAGAAGATAGACGGCTCGATCTCGCTGAACGACGCGCAGACCAAACTGGATGACCCCGCTGCCAAGACGATCACGCTGACCGTGATGCGCGCGGGCACCACTCAGCCACTCGCCTTCACACTGGACACGTCCGTCCCGACCGTGGTTTCTCCAGTCAGCGCGCGCATCTTGCCTGGCAGCATCGGCTACATCAGGATCGCCCAGTTCACGCCCAACGCCGACAAGGAATTCGCCGCCGCATTGGCCAGCCTGGGGACAGACCCGAAGGGCCTGATTCTCGACCTGCGGAACACGCTGGGCGGCCTGCGCGCCCAGACCGACGTGGGGGCGGCCATCGCCGCCAAGCTGACCGCCGCGCCCGTCCTCGGCTATGTCCAGACCAAAGGTAAGAAGGTCGAGCCGATCGCGCTGGTCGCCGATTCGCACGTCACCTGCCCAATCGCTGTCCTGGTGAACGCCGGGACGGACAACACCGCAGAGCTGCTGGCATCCACTTTGCAGAGCAAGGGCGCGAAGCTCGTCGGCACCAGGACCTTCGGCGATGCCGGCGATGTCAAGCTGATCACGCTGCGCGATGGGTCCGGCTTCACCATGACCATCGGTAAGCTGATGACCGCGACGCGCGGCCAGTTCGCTGATGTCGGCCTTAAGCCGGATGTCCTCGTCCCCGACACGCCTGGCGACGCGCCGCTGAACCGCGCCGTGGACGTGCTTTCGGGCCGGGTCGCACGGCTCCCTTCCACCCGGAGTTAGACTTTTCACTTCACGGTTCACGTCAAGATAGGAAGCATTTATGCGAATCGGACGATTTTTAGGCCGGGCGGCGGGGACGACGGCACTTCTGGGCGTCGCCTTCGTCGGCGGTGTGTCCATCAACGACCTGCGCGGCGCCCACAATATCGGCTCGCTCTCAGCGGTCGCGGGCATGGTCCCGCAGCGCCTTTCCGAGGCGGTCATGACGGCGGCGCGAGGCCAGAGCGAGGGTTACACTCCCGACCAGGCATACGCCGACGTGCTGGCGACACTGCGCGGCAACTACTACGGCAAAGACATTGATCCCACCCAGATGACCTACAACGGCATCCGGGGCATGGTCGGCGCGACCCACGACCGCTACACCACCTTCATGGACCCCAAAGCCTACAAGGACATGGAAGAAGAGAACTTGGGCCAGTTCGTGGGCATCGGCGCGCTGCTCGGCACCAACAAGGCGCAGCAGGTGTATGTCGTCCGGCCTCTCCCCGGTGGCCCGGCCATTAAAGCGAAGGTCATGGCGGGCGACATCATCTTGAAGGTCAACGGCAAGTCCGCCTTGAAGCTCAAGGACTCCGAAGTCGTCAAGCTCATCCGCGGGCCGGAGGGAACGCGCGTCACATTGTCGCTGCTGCGCAAGGGCGCCCCCAAGCCGGTCCTTATCGCCATCACCCGCGCCACCGTGCATCAGGAGGTCGTCCAACACGCCATGGTTGATCCGGTCCACAAGATCGGCTACATCAAGCTGGCCGTCTTCAACGAGGAAAGCGACGTCCAGGTCGGCGCGGCCCTCCAGGACCTGCAAGCGCAGGGCATGCGCGGCTTGGTCTTCGACCTGCGCGAGAATCCCGGCGGCCTGCTCGACATCGCCCAGAAGATCGCTAGCCGCTTCATCCCCGAAGGCCCTGTTCTGTGGATGAAGGACAAGTCCGAGTCCATAGACACGATGGAGCACCTGGACGCCGACCCAAGCCAGCACGCCCCGCACCGCATCCCACTCGTGGTCCTGGTGAACGGCAACAGCGCCAGCGCCGCCGAGATCGTCTCGGGGGCTATCAAGGACACCGGCTCGGGCATCCTGGTCGGCGAGAAGACTTTCGGCAAGGGTGTCGTCCAGTCCATCCTGTCCCTGCCGGACGGATCCGCCGTTAAGATCACGACCCAGCACTACTACACGGCACACAAGAACGATATCAACCACAAGGGCATCGAGCCGGATGTCAAGGTAACGATCCCCGACGCCAACCAGCGCAAAGAGACCATCTACTACCGCGCCCATTCTGACGCACTGTATGATCTGCAATACGACACCCAGCTCCAGACGGGCCTCGCCCAGATGAAGCAGGAGATGCAGAGCGCACGGGCACGGGCCTGGTAACGACCCGCCGATCACCAAGGGGGCGCGCTCTGTCGCGCCCCTCCCCCGCGAGGAGGACGGGCCACGCCTCATGTCCACGCAAACAACGCCGACCCGGACTCCCGCCCCGAACCCACTCGCCCGCCAGCTCCGGCTCTTCAAGATCCTGGCCTCCCTGCTCGCCGCCGCCCTCGCCGTCGGTGGCGGCGTCTTCCTGTTCCTGCGCCACCTGGGTCAGCCCGTTTCCATCTTCGTGGGCGACAAGCACGTCGGCACCGTCCGCAACGTCGCCACCGCCAACGCCCTGATCGCCGCCGCCGAGCAGGCCAAGATCGGCGCGGCCTTCGCCGGCGAAGAGCCGGTGCGGATGCAGAAGGTCCACTTCGTGCGCGCCGAAGCCAGTGCCCCCCAGGACCCGGACGCGGTCGTCAAGGCGAGACTGGCCCAGAGCCTCACTCTCCACGTCCGCGCCTATGTCATCCTCGTCAAGCACCGCCCCAGCATCGCCCTGCCGACCCCCGAGGCGGCCACAGAAACCTTGAAGCTCGTCAAGGACCACTGGGCACAGGCGCCGCCACAGGCGCCGATCGTCGGCCTGCCCGAGATTGCCGAGTCTGAGGAGATCACCAAGCGCACCGTGGATACCCGCCTGACCCGGCAGACCCCGGAAGAGGCCGCCCCCTACTTCTGGACACCGCCTCCCATCAAGTCTTACACCGTCCAGCGCGGCGATCTCGGCTCCCGCATCGCTTACCGCAACCATATCTCCCTCGCCGAGCTGATCACGGCCAACCCGAACAAGGACATCAACCGCCTCAAGCCCGGCGGTACGCTCAATGTCCAAAAGATGCCGCTCCTGCTGACGGTGCGCGTCCACAAGACGCTGATTACGACCGAGAAGGTCCACCCTGGTGCTCCCGCCTCCCAGGCCGGCTCCCAGCGTGTCACTTATCTCGTGACTTATCTGAACGGTCAGGAGACGCGCCGCGAGGCGCAGTCGGTGGACATCCTGGAAAAGCCGCTGACCCGCATGGACCTATGACCGTTCTTTCTCGCGTACAAGGCTGAAGGTGCTGGGCGTGAGTTCGTAGCCATCCCGCCGCACTATACTTCTTGGAGGCGTAGTCGCTGCAAAAAACTGGTTCAGACGTCTCGTTGAAGCAGGAAGCTCCCACACTTTAGCGCGTGGGGAGTGTCGCGTGAGTATTCGGGAGATAAAAGTATGCTGATCTTTCCTTTCCTCGCAAGTATCGCACTGCTGCTGGTGCTGCTGCCCCAGGTTCAGGCGGATGCCGGTGGAAACGCCCCCCTGCCAAAGCATGACGTGGCCATCGCAGGAAATCCACTCCTGCCAGGGAGAGGAATCTGTGACCCGCAGGTGCGGGTATATGGCGATCACGCATACTTGTACGCCACGCACGATGCTTCCCCGACTGCTACCAACTACCATATGGAAGACTGGTGGGTCTGGGCCTCAGATGATCTCGTTCACTGGCGTCAGGTCAGCACGCTCAAGCCCACGGAAACCTATTTTGGTCGGCCCTCCAAGGACTGCTGGGCAACCGACGCGATCAGCCGCAACGGCAAGTACTATTTCTACTTCTCGATGGGGCCGCGCAATATCGGGGTCGTCGTGGGCGATTCGCCAGAAGGCCCCTGGCACGATCCTCTGGGAAAGCCGCTGATCCCCGAGGGTCTGTCTCCGACGGAGGCGCGAGACCCCGGTATCTTCCAGGCTGCCGACGGCACAGGGTACATCGTGTTTGGAACCTGGGACTTTTTCCTGGCGAATCTCAATGCCGATATGATTTCTCTGGCGGAGACCCCACGCCGGCTCATCGTCACGTCCCCGGCGGGGCCATACGGCCCCGGCAAGCTCGATGATAAGCCGTTTCTGCATGA
>JANOOM010000496.1:0-2578 GCA_031421335.1 Armatimonadota bacterium | reverse complement strand
CGCCCTGTACGACAAGTGGCGCGCGCAACGCGCCCTCGCCGTGCAGTCCCTGGCGCGGACGCTGGCCGCCGCCCTGCTGCCCGGCCCGGCACCCCTGCTCGTGCCGCCCGCCAACGCCTCCTTCGGGTCCGTCAACGGCTCGTGGGACGACCGCCGCCGCCCGCCGCCCGAGGTGACGTACATTTCCCCGACTGGCCCGGACGGTCAGCCCCTCCTCGGCGCGTCGTCCGCCGAGCGCATGCCCTCCGCCCTGTCCTATCACGCCGTCCAGGTCTACGCGGCCCCGGACCAGCCTGCTTCGGCGTGGGGCGAAGCGGCCGCCCGCGCCCTGCTCGTGTCTGCAAAGAACGGCGAGCAGAACGTTGTCCTGGACACCGCCCGGTGGCTTCGCCTACTTGAAGAACTTGCCGTCGCTCGAGTCCCGCAAAAATAGCATTGTAGATGCTTGAAATCTTGTGGAACAATCCCAGCAGGAGTCCACCGGCCTTTCGCCGGGCACGATGACCCTGAGGATTAAATGACCACCGCGCCGCACCAACCGAACCACTCGACGCCGGACCACTCGCCCGCCGCCGGCGCAGGCGACGCCGGGGGGGCGACTGCCCCTTGGCGGGCCGCCCCCCGGAGCGGCGGTGGGCGCCTCGTCGGCGTTGCCGCCTGCCTCGCCCTGTCGGCCCTCGCCATCGTCTTCGAGCACCACAGCGACCCGGCCCAGACGCCCCTTCTCGTGTTCTTCGCCGGCCTGTCCCTGCTGTCCGTGCTGCTGCCCGCGAGCGGCCCGCACGACCGGCGCGTCTGCCTGATCCCCGCCGTCGGACTCGCCGCCCTGCTGCTGCTGCCGCTCCCCTTCGCCCTGCTGCCCCTCCTGCTCGCTAACACCGCTTATGCCCTCTCGCGGGATGCGCCCGCCCTGCGCCGGGCCGCCCACGAGCGCGGCTTGTGGCTGCTGCTGGCCGCGCTCGCCGGCGGGCTGCTCCACTCCGCCCTGCACGGGCCGCGTCCGTGGTACGCCCCCCACGCGCCGCTCGAGATTGCCCTGGTCACGCCCGTTTACGCCGCCGTCTACGTCCTGGGCGGCTTGTCCGGGCTGGGGAAACACCTGCGGGCCGGCTGGACCGTGCGCCGCCACGCCCAAGCGCTCTGGCGTCTGGAGGCCGTGACTCTGGCCGCGACCGCCCCGGTCGCTGTCCTGATGGCACTCGCCTACCCGCCCCTGGGGCTGGTCGGGGTGGGGGGCGCGGCGGCCTTGCTCGGTCTGATGCTGGTCATCGCCCACTTCGGGTTCGAGGTGGCTGGGCTGCGCGACCAGGTGCGCGCCATGGAGAAGATCAGCGCCGTCAGCGTCGCCCAGACCAGCGCCCCGCGCGTCGTCGAGCGGTTCCTGCAACTCAGCGGCGGACTGGTCCCCTACGACCGCACCGCCCTGTGGCTGACCGACGACGCCCACACCCGCTTGGAGCGCGTCATGGCGACGCCCGACCGGTCCGACTCGCCCGTCGCCCCCGCCGCCGTCCGATTTGGCGAGGGGCTGGTCGGCCGCGTGGCCGAGCGCCGGCTGCCGCTGCTCGTCCGCGACGGTGCCCGCGACCCGCGCTTGACGCCCGACGAGCAGGGCCGCCGGCCCGGCCCGCGCCGCCCGGACGCCCCCGGCTCCTTCTCCCTGATGCTGCTGCCGCTCGTGGCCGGTGACGAGACCGTCGGCGTCGTCCAGTTCGAGCGCGACGCGCCCGGCGCCTTTTCTGAGCGCGACCTCGCCCGCGTCCGCGTGCTGGCGAACCAGACTGCCGCCACTATCGCCAATGTCCACCTGCATCAGGACGTCTACACCCAGGCCGTCACCGATGGCCTGACCGGCCTGTACAACCGCCGCCGCATGCAGGAAGTGCTGCTGGAAGAGCGCCGCCGCGCCCACCGCTACGGCCATCCACTTTCGGTCATCATGCTCGATGTGGATAGCTTCAAGACCTACAACGACACCTACGGCCACGTTCAGGGCGACGTCCTGCTGCGGATGGTCGCCGCCATCCTGAGCCAGAACGTGCGCGGCGTGGATATCGTCGGCCGCTACGGCGGCGAGGAGTTCATCATCGTCCTGCCCGAGACTCCCGCCCCTGAAGCTCTCCAGGCCGCCGAGCGGCTGCGGCTGGCCGTCGCCCACACCATCTTCCCCGGCTTCCCCTCCGACCCCGGCCTTGCCGTCTTCAAGACCATCAGCCTCGGCGTCGCCACCTTCCCCGACGTCACCGACGACACCCTGGCCCTCGTCACCCTCGCCGACAACGCCCTCTACCGCGCCAAGCGCGGCGGGCGCAACCAAACCGTGGTCGCTCAGGGGGGGTGACACTGCTTCTATGTTCCAGTAAAAAGAGCGGGCCACCCTCGCATTATCGGAGACCTCCTTGGACTTCCTTTCGCCGCATCCGACCTGCCGCCGCGGGCTTACCGCTTTCATGGTGTGCCCTCGGAGGCGCCTTGACGGCAGCTCTGCTGGCTGGCTATACTTGGCGGGGGAAGCCCCTGGCGTTTTCCATTTCTTTCGCTTTCTGCTTTGTGGTCTCCGCTCTTGCGACTTTCGCTG
>JANOOM010000495.1:0-6272 GCA_031421335.1 Armatimonadota bacterium | reverse complement strand
TTCTTCGACGCCGTCTTCTTGCAGGTCCTCCGGGACGACCCCGCCGCATTCCCCAGCTACTTCAAGCGCTTGTTTGAGCGCGTCCCGCCCGAGGCGCTGACGGCTTTTCTTTCGGAGACCGGCACATGGCACAGCGACTCGCAGATCATCCGCAGCCTCCCTTTGGGGCCGTTCCTTTGGGCGGCGATGAAGTCATTGCCGCGCATCGGCGGGCAGTCGCGCGTCTCCGGCCCTGGCTGACCTACCCAGCCTGGGGAGTGCTGCTGGCCGTGCTGGTTTTGACGCGCTTTTTCCCGGCCGCCTCGGTGCGCTGGCAGTTCGTGCCGTTCCTGCTGGGCATGGTCTTCCTGGGCCTGCCTCACGGGGCGCTGGACCACCTGGCGCCACTCTTCCTGCGCCACCGCCGGCTGACGCCGCGCTATCTTCTCCAGTTCGTGCTCGGCTATCTCGCCCTTGTCGCCACCTACCTCGTGTTCTGGCACGTCCTGCCGGGGGCGGCTCTGGCGGTCTTCCTGCTGTTTTCGTGGCTGCACTGGGGGCAGGGCGACGCCTATTATCTGGAAACGTTTGCGGGGAGGCCGGCGCCAAAGGACTGGGGAGAGCGGCTGACGGTGTGGCTGGTGCGCGGAGGGCTGCCGATTGTTCTGCCCGTCCTCGCCTTTCCACTGGCGTTCACGCAGGTCGCGGGGGGCATTTTGGGCTGGTACGGCACGGCCCCCACTTTGTCATTGAACGAGCAGTGGCGAGAAGCCGGGCTGGTGGGCCTGGCAGCACTGCTCGCTTTGTATCTGTGGCAGTCCTGGCGGGCGCGGCCCGAGGGATTTTGGCGGGATGTGGGGGAGGTCGGCCTGCTGCTGCTCTACTTCGCTTTAGTGCCGCCGATATTGGCGGTCGGGGTCTACTTCTGTGTCTGGCACTCGGCACGGCACTTGGCCCGGCTGATGCTGCTGGACGAGTCGCAGGCCGCTCCGCTGTCGCGCGGGGAATTGACGAAACCCATTCTGCGGGTGGCCTGGCAGGCCACGCCGATGACGCTGGGGGCGCTCGCCATGCTGGCGGCCCTTTTCTGGTGGCACGGACGCGCCCACGTCACAGCGGGGGCCTTCGTTTATCTGTACTTATCGCTGATCGCGGCCCTGACATTCCCGCATTTTCTACTCGTGTTATGGATGGACCGGGAAGAGCTGGTCCAGCACCGCGCCGACGCCGTCCGCATCGGCGCTCGGGGCGATGCGCTGGGCGACGGCCTTTAATTCGGGCCGCGCGTTTTCCATGGCTATTCCCATGCCCGCCCATTCCACCATCGGAAGATCGTTGTAGGAGTCGCCGAAGGCGGCGCACTGGGCGGCAGTCACGCCCAGGCGCTCGGCGGTCTGAGCGAGGGCGTCGCCCTTGTTGATGTCTGGGTCCATGAACTCTAGAAACTCGTCTTCGGTCTTGGTGATGTAAAGCGACGTGCCGAACTTGGCCTGGAAGTGGATCAGCAGGCGGTTCGTCGTTTCAAGCGTGTCAATGAGAAGCAGCTTGGTGGGGCACTCGCCGTCGAACCGCGCCAGGTCGGTGACGCGCGGAACGGTGCCGGTGCGCGCGTGGTACAGCCGGCCCCAGGCGGTATCGCTTTGGACGTACAGCACGTCATTGTAATAGAGGTTCAAGTGCAGGTCGTGGACGATGCAGTAGTGGACGATGGCCCGTGAGGCTTCGGCGGGCAGAGGCTTATGGAACCAGGTGTCACCGCCATGCGTGCGGATCATGGCACCGTTGTAAGCGATGATCGGTGCCTCGGACGGCAGGCCAAGCTGGCCCGCGAAAGCGTCAATCGTGCGCCACTGTCGCCCCGAAGCGAGGACGATGAGCGCGCCCGCCGAGGCCACCCTTTGGATAGCGGCGGCGTTGCCCGCGCTGAGGGCGTGGTCACTGCCGAGGAGGGTGCCGTCGAGGTCAATCGCAGCGAGTTTATAGTGCTCGCTCAAAATAGTGTCATCTTCGGCTCGGCCTTGGCCGCCTTGGCCTTGTCACGGGCGGCAATCAGATCTTGGATCAAGAACTGGCGGGCTTGGTCGTAGGCTTCGCCTTCTTGGCGCAGGATATAGGCGGGGTGCAGGGCAGCCATTGCGTAGCGGACGTATTTGCTCTCGAACCACTGGCCGCGCTCCAAAGTCATTTTGAAGTTCTTGTGGATGATAGCGCTTGCGGCGGGAGCGCCGAGGCAGAGGATGACGAGCGGCTGGATAACGGTGATCTGCTTTTCCAGCCATAAAGGAACGCAGGTCCCGCTCTCGTCGGCACGCGGCGGGCGGTTCTTGATCCGGCCCATCTCTTCCAATGTGGGCCGGCACTTGACGACGTTGGTCAGATAGATGTGCTTCCGTAGCATCCCGGCGTCGCGCAGGCACTCGTCGAGCATCGTCCCCGCACGCCCGACGAAGGGCAGGCCGGTGGCGTCCTCGTTCGCGCCCGGCCCTTCGCCGATCAGCATCAGAGGGCTGTCGGCGTTGCCGTCGCCGAAGACCACCTTGGTGCGGGTCTGAGACAGGTCGCAGGCGTGGCAGTCGCTCGCCTGCTCCGCCATTTCCAGAATGAGCCGCCCTTTTTGCGTCAGGGCCGTGTCCGCCTCCGCCATCCTATCGTCCTTCCTGATCTAAAGAGGCCCACGCCTCGCGCAGTTTCCGGCAAGAGTTTTCCAATGTGTCCGGCAGCACCTTGACGTCGGCCAGGACCGGCATAAAGTTGGTGTCGCCGTTCCAGCGCGGCACGATATGGAGATGCAGGTGGTCCGAAATGCCCGCTCCCCCCGCCGTCCCCAGGTTCATACCCAGGTTGTAGCCCTCGGGATGCATAGCTTTCGCCAGCGCGGCCTGGGCGGACTTGGCGAGCGTCATCAGTTCCAGCGTCGCCTCGGCGTCCAGGTCAGTCAGCGCTGCTGTGTGCAGATATGGGACCACCATCAGGTGTCCGTTGTTGTAGGGGAACACGTTGAGGAGAACGAAGCAAGTCCGGCCCCGGTGGACGATGAGGCTGGCGAAATCGTCTGTCGAGGCAGCCTTATCGCAGAAGACGCAGCCGGCCGCGTCCGGGGCGGGCGAGCGGGGCTGTTCAACGTAGGCCATGCGCCAGGGCGCGTAGAGTTTATCCATAGGAGGGTGTGCAAGAAAAATCTCCCCAGGCTTGGGTTGCCTGCGGGAGATTATAATAGACAACTGACCCCACGCAGAATCGAACTGCGATTTACGCCGTGAGAGGGCGCTGTCCTGACCGTTAAACGATGGGGCCGAACCTGACGAAACACAGAAGGCATTAACCTTTCATGTCACGGCAGGTATAATACCCAAACAGGGGAATAATGTCAAGCCCTGTCGGTAAGGGAACGTGAAATTTGGCGAAGCGGAAACGATATGAAGATGTGATGCTGCTGGCGCCCGGCGAGGAAGTGCCGGGGCATACCACGCGGTATGCCGTCGAGAAAGTGATCGGGCTGGGCGCCTATGGGGCTGTCTACTGTGCCACCGACCCGGCGACGCCGGGCCGGCAGATCGCGCTCAAGGAATTCTTCCCCGCGCGCCATCCGCGCGACCAGGCCCCGCTGAAGGCGCTCTTCGACCGGGAGTGCATGGTCGGGATGCAGGCCAGCCCTCACCCCCTGATGCCGACGTTCTACGAGGCGTTCCAGAGTGACGGCCATTTTTACATCGCCCAGGAGTTCATCGTCGGCAAGACGCTCGACGACATCATCGCCCGGCGCCACCCGCTGCCGCGCGAGTGGGTGCTGAAGTGGTCGGTCAGCCTGTGCGACGCCCTGGCCTTCCTGCACGCGCACCAGATCGTCCACCACGACCTCAAGCCGGCAAACATCCGCATCACGCCGCAGGGCCATCTGTGCTTGCTGGACTTCGGGGCGGCGCAGTATTTTGGGGCGGGCCACGAGCAGGACGCGCCCGCCGAGCTATACGGGACGGAGGGCTACCTGCCGCCCGAACTGGAAGCAGATGGGCAGTGGGTCACGGATGTCCGGACGGACATCTTTGCGCTGGGCTGCGTCCTCTACGAGCTGATCGCCGGGGTGGCGCCGGATCAGGCGCAGATCAACGAGCGCTCCATGTATGTGACCAACTCGCTGATCCAGCGGCCCAACGCGGACCTCGGCCTGGTGAAGCTGATCAACCGGGCGATCTCCTACAACACGGACTATCGGTACGCGACGGCGGGCGACTTCCTGGAAGAAATGCGGCAGGTGGCCCCGCCGGTGCTGCTGGTGACGAAGAAGAACCTGCGGTTCGGGGAGGCTACATCGGGCAAAAGCGCGCAGCCTCTGACGGTGACTCTGTACAACGCAGGCGGGGGCGAGATCCGGGGCAACATCATCCCACGCGCCCCATGGATTTCCGTTCCCGCGCTGCGCTTCACGGGCAACCACCACGAGATTTCCGTGAGCGTGGATGCGTCCAAGGCGCCGGAGCGGGGCACTCTGCTTTCAGGCCGGCTTGAAATCAGCAGCGACGATCAAACCGACCACGAGGGGAAGATCGTCACGGGGGACCGGTGGGCGGTGGAGTGCAGCGTCACCGTCATCACGGCGCCGGGTCTGCTCCAGGCGGACGGCTGGGAGGGTGGGCCGGCCGCGCCGCTGCCGGTGTCAGGTCGGCGCGGCTCGACGGTGACCGGGCAGTTCACGCTCAGGAACGTCGGCGAGGTGGCCGCCGGCTTCCAGGCCGCACCCACGGCGGAGGGGGCGACCGGCGGGGTCGGGAAACCGCTTGAGGGCATGTCGGTCGCGCCCGCCGAAGGCACGCTGGCGCCTAAGCAGAACCTCTCGATCACGGTATCCATCCCAACGGCGGGGCTGCCGGCGGGGATCTATCCGACCGGGGTGATCGTCCGATCGCCCTCGCTCCAGACGCTGTCGGTCCCGATCACTTTGACCGTCCTGTCGCCGCTCGACTATCTCAAGAACCGGCTGGGCGGCCGGTCTTAGGGCAGCGCGCGGAAGGATAGCCATAGGGCGAACAGGGCTGTTAGCAGTGTCAAGGGGGTCACGAGCAAGCCAACCTTGAGAAAGTCCAGGGCGCGGACGTCTTCGCCCTTCTTTCGAGCCGCCGTCAGCACCAGCAGTGTGGCGAGCGAGCCGGAGAGGGTGATAACTCCCCTTGGTCTAAAGACCAGGGGCTTCTTGGGCTTATTTCATCCCCGCATTGTTATCCCAATGCGATTGTAAGAATGTTGATGGCGGCGTTTGTATCCCTATCCAAAGACGTACCGCACATCGGACACAGATGCCAACGGTCCTTAGAGGTGCTAACAAAAATGCTGATCCGGGTAGAATCCGAGTATGGCAAAAGAACTAGTCCCGGATGAACTCTGGGCGGTCATCGCGCCGCTCCTTCCGCCGCATCGTGCTCTGCCGGGCAAGCGCGGGCGGCCCCCCGTGCCGGATCGGGAGGCCTTGTCAGGCATCCTCTTCGTTCTCAGGAGCGGCATCCCCTGGGAGATGCTGCCCAGGGAGATGGGCTGCGGCTCGGGCATGACCTGCTGGCGCAGGCTGCGGGATTGGCACAAGGCGAAGGTCTGGCAGAAGCTCCACGAGTACCTGCTGGCGCGGCTGGAAGCGGCGCACCTTATTGACTGGAGCCGCGCCAGCGTGGACTCCATCTTCATCCGCGCTAAGGGTGCCAAAAAGGGGGGCCTGCCAGCGCGGCGGTCGGCCCGTCACCTGTGGACCGGGGCCGGCCGGGCACCAAGCGCAACCAGGCGGTAGATAGGAACGGCCTCCCGCTTGCCACTGTGCTCTCGGGGGCAAATGTCCCGGATGGCAAGAGGCTGCTGGCGACGGTGGACGCGATCCCGCCGGTGCGGGGCAAGCGGGGCCGTCCGCGCCGCCGGCCCGACAAGTTGCACGCGGACAAGGCTTACGACGACCAGAAGCTGCGCCAGGGCCTCAGAAAACGTGGGATCGTGCCGCGCCTGGCCCGCCGGGGCGTCGAGGGCGGCCAGAAGCTGGGGCGCTACCGGTGGGTGGCAGAGCGCACGTTCAGTTGGCAGCAGGGAGCGCGTCGTCTTCGGCTGCGGGACGAGCGGCGCGACGACATCTACGAGGCGTTTACCCGGATCGAGAACGCCATGATCTGCTGGGGCAGGCCCAACGGCCATTTTTGTTAGCGCCTCTAAATGGCCTTGTCCATTGTTTTGGACTATTGCCACAAACGGTTATAAAGAACAAAAGGAACCTGTGGAGCACTGGGTAATCAACAACGCTAATACGATGGGAATCACCATTG
>JANOOM010000494.1:0-2089 GCA_031421335.1 Armatimonadota bacterium | reverse complement strand
TCGGTCGAGCCGTCGTCCACGACGATCAGCTCCAGGTCGAGCGGCAGGGCCAGCACCGCGCCGATGATGCGCGCGACGGTGTCTTCCTCGTTGTAAACCGGCATCAGCACGGAGAGCATGGCCGGTCTCTAACCTTCTTTGTCCTTGGGGCTTGGCTGGCGGCGCCCGGACTTCAGCATGTCTTTCTCCAGTTGGAGCGACAGTATCTTGCGCTCGTGGGCCTCGGTGTCGCTGACGCGGCGAATGTCGGAGGTTAGGCGCTCAAGGCCACGCGCGAGTTCTTGTACCTCGTGCTGCAAGTCTTTCATATCGTCTTGCAGGCCACCGATTTTTTGCTTGACGTCTTGGATGTCCGTCTTGTTCTGCTGCACGTCCCTTGCAAGGGAAAAGAGCGTTGCCGTCAGTTCACGGATATGCTTGAGCATGGGTTAAGCGGCTTCTCGCAGGCGTGTAAGGATGCTTTCCGTCTCATTCCGTAAGGCCAGCGTCTCAGCCCTTGTCACGCCATACTGAATGTTCATGCACGCGATGTTCGCGTCGGTCGCCTTCATCTGCTCGCGGATTTCGTCTCTTTAGGGTTGTCGGAAACGAACACTGTTGATGCCATGTCCATTTGAGGAGTTTTCTTCGCGGCGCTTCTGCGGGCTTCTCCCTTGGGGTATTATACCAGAACCGCGCCCTCGCGCGGACGCTTGCTTGACAAAGGCACCTTGGGTGCCCATAATATCGTAGACACACTATGGCTACAACCGGCACACCACGACGACCCGCACAGGGCGGCCCGACGGCCCCGCCGCGCTCCCCGGCCCGAACCGGAAACGGCAGGGGGAAGGGGCGGCCCGCGCCGCGCCGGCGGTCTCACCCTGTTTGGAGGGCCATCGCCGCTTTTTTCCAGATCCTTACCCTGCTGATCGTGGTCCCCGGCATCACCGTCGTAGGCTGGGCCTTCTGGCGGCTGTACACCGCGCCCAAGACCATTGACCTGCCCGAGATTCCGCTGGGCATCACCTACGTTTACTCCTCCGACGGCACACCGCTGGCCGAATACTTCACCGAGCGCCGTAAAGTCGTCCCCATCGAGGACATCCCCAAGAACTTGCAGAACGCCACAGTCGCGTTTGAAGACAGGCGGTTTTACAAGCACGGCGGCGTGGACGTCCAGGGCATCGGGCGCGCGCTCTACAGCAACTTCCGGCACCAGGACATGAAAGGTGAGGGCGGCAGCACGATCACGCAGCAGCTCGCGCGCAACCTCGGCGTCGGCGGGCTGACCCGGCAAAAGTCGCTGGGACGCAAGTTCAACGAGCTGATCATCGCCCAGCAGATAGATAACAGCTACACCAAGCAGGACATTCTAGCGAAGTACCTGAACCAGATCAACTACGGCAGCGGCGCTTACGGCGTCGAGGCGGCTGCCGAAGTCTACTTCAACAAGCACGTTCGGCAGCTCGACCTGGCCCAATGCGCCTTGCTCGCCGGCCTGCCCAACCGCCCCAACGAGTTCAGCCCCTACAACGACATTGACGCCGCCGAGGGCCAGCGCAACCGCGTTCTGGACCAGATGCTGAAAGAGCACTACATCACGCCCCCACAGTATGCCCAGGCGACAAAAGAAAAGATCAAGCTGGCGGGGGCGAAGCCTGTCTCTCAGGGCAGCCAGATCTTCCACGCGCCCTACTTCGTCAACTATGTGGTGGACCAGATCCGGCGTAAGTACGGACCGGACTACGTCACGAACGGCAACTTGAAGATCTACACCACCCTGAACTGGCCGATGCAGCAGCGCGCCGAACAGGCCGTCAAGGACGGACTGGCGCGCGTGCGCGGGGACGGCCCGACGCAGAGCGCGCTGGTGTGCCTGGACCCGAAGACGGGCGAGATCAAGGCGATGGTCGGCGGCGCGGACTACAAGAAGAGTCAGTTCAACATCGCCGCCCAGGCCCGGCGCCAGCCCGGTTCAGCCTTCAAGGCGATCGTCTACTCGGCGGCCATCAATGATGGTTCGGTCGTTGAGACCTCGACCGTCATGGACGCGCGCCGGAACTTCGGGACCGCGCACGACCCTTACTACCCCAAGGACGACAACGGC
>JANOOM010000493.1:0-7714 GCA_031421335.1 Armatimonadota bacterium | reverse complement strand
GCCGCCCGACGCGCCGCCGTGAATCCAGAAGGTGACGGCGGCGTAAGGCGCGGCGCTGAACGGCGCGTGGTGCAGGTACAGAGCCTGCCAGGGTCCGGCCGTGACGCGGATGGCGCTGCCGGCGCGGATGGTGGCCGTGCTGCCGAGGTCGGCGGCGGCCCAGCTCCAGGACGACCAGCCGTTTTCGAGGGCGTCGGCATAGATCACCGATCCCCCGCCGGGCGGCACGGTGGCCGTGGCCGGGGCGCAGGGCCGGCTTTCCCCCCTGCCACCCACTGCGGTGACGACATAAGAGTGCGTCTCACCGGCTGCCACCCCGTAATCCACGAGGGAGGCGCGCAGGCTGGGGGCCAGCAGCTTGCCGTCGCGATAGACTCTGTAGGAGCGGGACAGCGGGACCGGCAGCCAGGAAAGCTGGATCTGTGAGCCGATGGGAAAAGCGCGCCCCGTCGCCGCGAGGCGGGAAGGGGCATTAGGCGCGGCGGAGACAAGCGGCGGGGCGGGGCTGCCAACGGCCAAACAGGGCGGCGCGGCGGCGAGGCCCCCGGCCAGAGCCAGCGCGGCCCAGACCGGAGGCAGGGTAAACTTCATGTCGTTCTCCCGAGATCTATATCAAACGCGCGGCAGGCGCGCGTTAATGTGAGGCTTGATGATCGTGGCCCGAAGGCCACGACTGCTCAGGATTATCGGGAGAGGGGGGCGCTTATTCAAGACGTGCGGGAGCGCGACGGGCAAAACTGGCAGGACTGCGGGGGAAGGGGCATCAAGACCAGGGGGTCAGGTGTGCAGCGTGATCGAGACCGTTTTGGCTTCCGATGCGCCCAGGCCGAGCCGGGCCTGGTCGAAGCGGGGGGCGTGGTAGCGGGGGCGCGGGTTGCCGGACATCCCCCACTCTTCCTGCGGGATGCCCAGAAAGTTCTGGGTCAGCCGTCCGCTGCCGTTGCGGTCGTGGAAAGCGCAGATGGCATACACGCCGGGCCGCAGCCCCTCGAAGCTGACGGAAAGTGAGTCCAGCGGAGTCTTTGGGTCGAGGGCGAGCAGCGTCAAGTCCTTGCGGGCGGCCGGGGCGCCGTCAGGAAAGCCATCTGAGCGGTCGTACAGGCTGACCCGCAGGTAGCCGTCGCGGCCCCGGAGGCCGTGGAAGGTGGCCGTGATGCGTCCGCCGCTTACGGCGGGGAGGCCGGACGCCTGCGGCTCACCGGCTGCCCCAGCGGCGGCGAGGCTCAGGGCGCAGACGGCCAGCGCCAACGGGCGTTTAACAGAAAGCGGCTTCGGTGGCATCGGGTTTTTTCCTAGCGGGAGACTGCCAGATCATGTCCCCGTTCGCGCCAGACGTGCGAACTCGTCCAAAGTGAGCGTTTCGCCCCGGCGGCCCGGATCAACAGCGGCAGCGGCGAGGGCGGCGGCCGCCCGCTCCCGGTCCCAACCCAGGGCGGGATCACCGCTGAGGGCGTTCAAGAGGGCCTTGCGGCGCTGGCCGAAGGCGGCGCGGACGACGGCGAAGAAGAGGGCCTCGTCGGCGACGGCGACGGGCGGGACGGCGTGGGGAGTCAAGCGGACGATGGCGCTGTCCACGTCCGGCGGCGGGAAGAAGACGCGGCGCGAGACGATGCCGACCGTCTCGACCTGGGCGTGGTACTGGCTGAAGACGCCCAAAGAGCTGTAGTCGGGGGAAGCGGGCTTTGCGCCGAGCCGGGCGGCGACTTCTTTCTGTACGAGCAGCACGATACGGGAAAACCGGCCGCGCTGGTCCAGCAATGTGGTCAGCAGCGGCGAGGTGATGTTGTAAGGGATGTTGGCGATGACCGAGATTTTAGCATCATCGGCGAGGCCGGCAAAGTGCGTGTCTAAGAAAACAGGCCAGTCGAGCGCCATACAGTCGCCGGGCACGACCTGCACCTGGGGCAGATCGCCCACCGTTTCGGCCAGGGCGGGCAGCAGGTCCTGGTCTATTTCCAAGGAAACGACGCGGCCTGTGGGCGTGACGGACTCGGCGAGAGCCGCCGTCAGGACGCCCAGGCCGCCGCCGATCTCCAGCACCGAGTCGCCCGGCCTGACCTCGCCTGCCGCGACGATCTTTGCTAGTGTGTTGCCGTCCACGAGGAAGTTCTGCCCGAATCGGCGGCGGGGCCGGAGGTCGTGCCGCTTGAGCAGGGCGGAAACGGCGGCGGGACTGGAAAGGTTCATGCGCTTATTGTACCTGGCGGCGGGTAATTCCGGGCGGCATCGTCCAGGACCAGCACCCAGTCTTGACCGCCTGCCGGCGGCACGAACGAGAGTGCGGCAGCGCGGGCGATGCGCCAAGGGGCCTGAGATTGGCCGGTGCGCGGGTCGAACCAGCAGGCCGTCAGCGTCTCGCCGGGGAGCGCCGATCGGCTTAAAGTGAACGGCAGGCCGGCGGGCGAGTAGACGAAGGCATAAGAGCCATCGGCGTCGCGCGTCGCCTGAATGTGGCCGGCGCCGACGCCAGGGTCCGATACGAGCAGAGACTGGCCGGGGATGCGGGACAAGAACGGGCGCGACTCAATCAGGGCGCGCAGGTGGCGCATCTGGTCCGCGCCGGGCAGTCGCAGGGCCTCACGCCAGGGCGTCCGGGCCACTGTCACGGCGGGGAAGCGGGCCGTATCCAGGAACTGCCAAACGTCGTGGCAGCCGTAGGTGTGGCCAAAGGCGCCCGCGAAGACGGCCCAGTAGGCGGCGCGGCGGGCGGCGCAGTCATCGAACCAGGCATCAGTCGGCGTCCACTGGGCGGTCATGATCGGGTGGTCTTCGTAGCACGGCTCGCCATCCAGAGCCGGGCGGGGCGGGTCGGCTAGATAATCACGCGCAATAGCCTCGTAGTTCGGGACCAGGCCGACGTGTCCGGTCTGCCGCATGTCGAAGTCCAGCCAGGCATCCTGCGGGAAGTAATCGCTGGCCGCACGCCCGCCGGGCGGGTGGAAGGTCCGCAGGTGCGCGCCGCCGTCGCCTTCGGCCAGGCCCTCAGCCATGGCGCGGATGATCGCTCGGTGCCGGTCCGTTTCTACGGGCCGATCGCCACCCAGTACCCAAATCAAGTCTGCATTCTGGTAGCGCCGGCCCAGGAACGCGCCGTAGGGTCGGGCGTTCTCAGGTGTGAAGATCTCCGGCCCCGCCCCCATCGCCCGGTTCCACTTATCGCCCCAGGTCGGCAGCATCGCGACACACAGGCCCAGACCGTTCGCGCGGCGGACGACCCAGTCAACGTGCTCGAAGTACAGCGCGTTGGGCCGGGCCGGGTCATTGTCGTGCAGAGGCAGGTGACCACCAGGCCCCGGCTGGTCAAACCCGTGCTCGGCCAGCACCGAGGCCATGATGACGGTGAAGCCCTGGGCAGCGCGCGCCTGGAGGTAGAACTCGGCCTCCGCGCGCGTGAGCCGGTGGAACAGTTCCCAGGCGGTGTCGGCGAGATAGAAAAACGGCGCTCCTTCATCGTGGATGAGGAAGCGCCGGTTCGTGCTGACTTGAAGGGACATCGGGGTCCTTAACGGGCGGGCGAAAGGAGCCACACAGTCACGCGGCGGCGGCCGACGCTGGAAGCCTCGCGGGAGGTGGTGTGGCCGAGGTCAATGCGGTGGCCCTTGATGGCCCCACCGGTATCGCCCGCCAAGGCATAGCCGTAGCCCTCGACGTAGAGCTTGGAGCCGAGGGGGATCAAGCGGGGGTCCACGGCGACGACGCCGTAGCCGGCCCGCATGCCGTTGGCGCAACGGCCCGCGCTGCTGCCCTCGTAGGGCGAATAACCGGTGGCGACCATGCTGAAGCACTGCATCCGCCGGTAGGTGCCGGAGCGCGAAGGCAGGGCGCGCGCCTCGCGGGTTCGGATGCCGGCCAGCGTCTCCTGGTCCTGCGGCTGCTGGGCAACGCGGGTGGTGACAAGGCGCCGGGAGGTGCGCTCGCCATTGACGAAGCCAGCACTGTAGACGTGGGCGAGAACGCCCGGCGTGCCATGCTGGCCCGACCGGACCAGGCCGGGAGCGACGCTGCGGCTCATCTTAAAGACCGTTTTGAAGGGGATTGGGGCGGTCTCGGTCTGAGCCTCGAAGTGAACGCGGGTAATGACGATCTTCTGCCCGGCCATCAGGGGCACGGAGGGTCGGGGGACGATGCGGTCGTCTTTGCCGAAAGTGATGCCCGCCGCCGCCAGGGCGTCCCCGACCGTCTGCGCCTTGGTGGCGAGTGTCCGGGCGGCCTGCTTCCCGTCAACGACGGTGACGGTGAGCGTATGCGTCAGGAGCGCATCGGAAGCGGGGGTGGGAGTGGTTCCGATACTGGGGACGATAGCAGCGTGCGTGTTCTGTGCGAAGACCGCAAACGGGATGGAAAGCGCGGTCGCCGAGAAAACAGAAGCGAGGGACAGGTAGCCAAAAGTGCAGGCCGTCTTCGAGTTACGCAAATGGTCTCCTCCTGGAGAGTCTAATGGGTTGTACGCGCGGTCGCCCGTCGCCGGGCCGCGCGCCGTGCCGGACGCCTGGGGCGAGCCGACCTTTGCTGTTTTTCGAGGCGATGACAGTATAACCGATGTCCGGCCCGGTGTCAACCCGGCCGATAACGTCATCATGCTGTGTTGCTAATTGTTGACATAAGAACCTCTTAAAAAGAGGGTAAAATTTGTTGACTTCCGGCCCCCAATGTGGTATATTAGAGTGATTTACGAACGCATGTTTGCTGACTAGGTGAAGAGGGGAAACGACATTGGACAAAGAAAAGGCACTGGAACTGGCCCTGGCGCAGATCGACAAGCAGTTCGGCAAGGGCGCGATCATGCGGCTGGGGCAGGCCGAGAAGCTGGTGACGGAGGCCATCTCGACCGGCTCCGTCGCGCTGGACATCGCTTTGGGCGTCGGTGGCATCCCCAAGGGGCGCATCACCGAGGTCTACGGCCCCGAGTCGTCGGGCAAGACGACCCTCGCCCTGCACCTGGTCGCCGAAGCGCAGAAGGCGGGCGGCATCTGCGCTTATGTGGACGCCGAGCACGCCCTGGACCCGGAATACGCCCGCCGGCTGGGCGTGAACATTGACAGCCTGCTGGTCTCGCAGCCCTCGACGGGTGAGGAGGCTTTAGAGATTACCGACGGCCTGGTCCGGTCGGGCGCGGTCGCGCTGATCGTCATCGACTCGGTGGCCGCTCTGGTGCCGAAGGCGGAGATCGAGGGCGAGATGGGCGACAGCCACATGGGCCTTCAGGCCCGCATGATGTCGCAGGCCATGCGGAAGCTGTCCGGCAGCGTCAGCAAGACCGGCTGCGTGATCATCTTCATCAACCAGCTCCGCGAGAAGATCGGCGTCATGTTCGGCAGCCCCGAAACGACGCCGGGCGGCAAGGCACTGAAGTTCTACGCTTCGGTCCGGCTGGACATCCGGCGCGTCGAAACACTTAAGCAGGGGACCGACATGGTCGGCAACCGCGTCAAGGTGAAGGTGGTCAAGAACAAGGTCGCCCCACCCTTCCGCCAGGCCGAGTTCGACATCATGTTCGGGACGGGGATCAGCCGCTCAGGAGGAATTTTGGACATGGCGATCGAACTAGGGCTTGCAAACAAGTCCGGCTCCTGGTTCACCTACGGCGACCAGCGCATCGGCCAGGGCCGCGAGAACGCCAAGGAGTACCTCGAAGAGCACCCGGAGACGATGAAAGAGATGGAGTCGCGCATCCGCAAGATCGCCGCCGGCACCGTCGAGAGCCTGCCCGCCGTCATGGAAGCGGACGACGACGCCGAAAAAGCGCTGGCCGCGTAGCCACCTAACGCGCCCCCGGCACCAGCGTCCGACCGGGGGCTTCGCATTCTGAGTATCTGACCTGGCTTGAGGAGAATTGTAAGATGGCCTTCGATTTCAAGAGGCATTTAATCAAAGTTCAGGGGGGGCGAACCTACCTGCCGGTCTCGGCGCGCATCGTCTGGTTCCGCGAGGAGCATCCCGACTGGAGCATCGAGACGGAGGCTGTCGAGATCAACCACGAGAAGCAGTACGCGATCTTCCGCGCCCGCATCTGTGACGCTGACGGCAGGCTGATGGGGACGGGGACGAAGAAGGAAGACGTCAAAGGCTTCGGCGATTACATTGAAAAGGCCGAATGCGTACCCCTGGATACGCGCATCCTGACGGCCGAAGGCTGGAAACTCCACGACGAACTCCGGCTCGGCGAGCCGGTGCTGGGGTACGACGCCGAGCAGGACCGCCTGGAATGGGTCCCCCTGCTGGCGGTGCGCCGCTATCAGGACGCTCCCGTCGTCCGCGCCAGCAACGGCAAAGGCTTCGATGTCGTCTGCACCCCGGATCACAAATGGGCCGTGCGCTACTCCGTGCGGAATGGCGGCAAGAGGTACGTCCACCGGCAGATGCGCGAGACGAGCCAGTTCACCAAAGTGGATGCTATCACGGTGGGGGCAATCGCACCCTCCGGGCTTCTCGGCGTGACGCCCCAGCAGGCGTTCCTGATGGGGATGCTGATCACCGACGGCTGCGTCCGCTACGACGGCAAGCACGTCCGCGGCTACATCTGCCAGAGCAAGGACAAGGGCGTCGAAGCGATACGCGAGCAGCTGGTGGGTGTGCCCCATCAAGAAAGCGCGACCCCGGCACGCACGCGCACTTTCCCCGCGGGCAAGACCTATGACTGCCGCCTCGGGTATCGCTGGAACATCGCAGCCAGCTATCTGGACGATCTGCACGATGCGTTCGGCATCGTCCATGAAACGGAACTGTCCAACGTCGTGGCTGGGCTGTCGCAGGAAGCGCGCACCGCCATGCTCGACGCCATGATGCTGGCAGATGGCGACAAGCAGGGCAATTTCGCCCAGATGCCGGGGCGGAGTGACTGGGTCATTGATGTTTGGACGGCACTCTGCGCGCTGGAAGGCAGCATGGTCTGCAAGGCTAAAGTCCGCGAGACCTGCGGAGGCATCTGGGTCGCCCGCCGCAAGAAAGCGCGCTCGGTCTGGGCCAGCAATGTCGTCGTGGAAGACGCCGGCACCGACGATGTCTGGTGCCCTCAAACACCGCTCGGGACGTGGGTTGCCCGGTTCGGCAACGATGTCGTAACCGTCACAGGCAATACTGGCTCGGTAGGCCGCGCCCTCGCGCTGTGCGGCTTTGGGACGCAGTTCTCGCCTGAGCTGGACGAGTCCTCGGCAGGCCGCTTCGCGGACAGCCCGCAGCCGATGGGCGGCGGACGCTTTGGCGGCGGTGGGGGCGGTGGGAACTACAACGGTGGCGGCAACAATGGTGGGCCAAACGGCGGTGGGAGCGGCGGCGGCTCCAACCGCTACGGCAGCCCCCCTCCCAGTGGGGACGGCGTCCGCTTTACCCCGCCGCGCGAGGCAAGCCCCACCCCGCGCGAGATGAGCGAGCCTCCCCCCGAGCGCCCGGCCGCCGTCCGCGAAGCGCCGCGCAATAACGCGCCAAGGAACGACGCGCCAAGGAACGACGCGCCGCGCCCCGAGACGCCGCGCGCTGAAGCCGCGCGCCCTGAGCTGGCCCGGCCTGCCCCGACACGGCCTTCCCCAGTAGTGGATGACGCGGGCGAGGACGACTTCGAGGCGCTGATCGGCGGCGAGGGCCTGCTGGACGCGACCGAGGATGACCCCTTCGGCGACGACGCGGAGGCCGCGCCCAAGGTACCGGCGGTCGCCGCGCGGCTCACCGCGCCGGCAAGGCCCGAGGCGGCGGCGGGCGGCATGCCCGCCTGCGTCGG
>JANOOM010000492.1:0-4372 GCA_031421335.1 Armatimonadota bacterium | reverse complement strand
GTCATGGTCAATGATCACTCTGGACCAGTGCGCCACATCCAGACGGAGCAGGGAGCAGCGGTGAGGGTGACGCCGAACCATGTCATGTTCTCGTCGCTCGGGGTGCAGGGGACGCCGGAAGAAGTTTGGCGACGACAGGGGATGGAGCGAGATGACGATGGCGGGTGGGATGTGCGAGAGGATGCCGTGAGCTTCCATATGTTTCATGAGCCGTCGTTCCCCGTACAAGCTAACTTGGACGAAGCCGCCAGCGCAGGGCGATACAGGCCTAAGTTCCGAGTAGATGCGGGATGTCGCCGCGACCACCGCTCCGCGACGTTTAACGACTATGATGATGCCTGGGACTACACCAAGGCGTTGCAAAACCGGTTGGACTTGCCACACATCAACGTAAATGCTCGCATCGGCGGGATATATCTTGGGATGCAGACAGCTCATGCGGAGTCACTGACAACGTGGCATAGCCTCCCTGTTATCGCCGTCGGAACCCACCCCGCCGCAAGCGGCGGCCCTCCCGAAACGGGAGGGCGCGGAGTTTTAGATGCAGCCGTAGCCTCAATCTCTGACCGGGCAATGAATTACCCGTCTGAGAAGCCTGCGGCTGATCGTCCAGGGGACGAGGGACAAACAGGCCCCGTCCCTTGGACGGTCGGCGAAGCCTCCCAGACGGGCATTTCAATGCCCGGTCATACGCCCGGCCTCACCATTACATGCAGCCAAATCTGCGCCATCACCGACGAGCATTACACCGGCAAGGTCTACGACCTGTCCGTCGCGGGTCTCCGCAACTACGTCGCCGGCGGCATCGTCGTCCACAACTCCATCTACGCCTTCCGGGGCGCCAACGTCCAGATCATCCTGAACTTCGAACGGGACTTCCCCGACGCCACCATCATCAAATTGGAGCAGAATTACCGCAGCACCAAGAACATCCTGGACGCCGCCTACCACGTCGTCCGCAACAACCGGGGGCGGGCGGACAAAAGGCTGTGGACGGACAAGGTGGAAGGCGAGAGCATCACCTTGATTGAGGCGCCCAACGAAGTCGAGGAAGCAGCGGCGATTGTCGGCGTGGTGCGCGAGGAGAGCGTGACGGGCGACCGGCGCTACTCAGACTTCGCCGTGTTGTACCGCGCCAACTCCCAGTCACGCGCCCTGGAAGAGCAATTTATCAACTACCGGATACCGTACAAGATCGTCGGCGGGGTCCGGTTCTACGAGCGGCGCGAGATCAAGGACCTGATCGCGTATTTGCGCGTCCTGCTGAACCCGTATGACGGCGTGAGCATGCGGCGCATCATCAACGTCCCGGCGCGGGCCATCGGAACGACGACGGTGGAGAAGGTCAACAGCTTCGCATCGCGCTCCGAGATCGCCTTCTGGGACGCCTGCCGCCGCGTCCACGAAATAGACCTGCCCGCGCGGGCCAAAAACAGCATCCAGGGCTTCGTCAAGATCGTCGAGTATCTGACAACCAAACGCGACACGCAGACGGTCTCGGTCCTGCTCCAGAACGTCCTGGACACGACGGCCTACTTAGAGGACCTCAAGAAAGACAAGACGCCCGAAGCCGAGTCGCGCGTCGAGAACGTCGGCGAACTGCTGTCGGTCGCCAAGGAGTTTGAGGACCGGGCGGCGGCAGCGGAGGAGGGCGAGGACGCCGACGCTTCGCTGGGCAAGTTCCTGGAAAACGTCTCGCTCGTTTCCGACGCCGACAGCCTGGAAGACGCAGCGAACTCGGTCACGATGATGACCCTGCACGCCGCCAAGGGCCTGGAGTTCCCGGTCGTCTTCCTGACGGGCCTGGAGGAAGGCATCTTCCCGCACTTCCGGGCGATGGGCAGCCAGGTCGAACTCGAAGAAGAGCGGCGCTTGTGCTACGTCGGCATCACGCGCGCCCAGGAAGAACTGTTCATGTCCTATGCCGGGTCGCGGATGCTGTTCGGCAACGTCCAGCGCAACCCGGTCTCGCGGTTCGTCGGCGAGATTCCCATGAACCTGTTCCTGGCGAAGTCCTCGCGACGGGGCACGGCCGAGACCTACACGCCGACCATCACCGAGGGCGGCCGGCGGCCCGAGTCGCAGTACGCGCCCAAGTGGGATGACCTGGCGCGGGCGAGCGCCCGCAAGGAGCCGCCCGCGCCCAAGGCCAGCGCGCAGCCGTTCGAGCTTGGCACGAAAATCAAGCACGCCGCCTTCGGGGATGGCTTCGTCGTCGGCTACGAGGGCAGCATCATCAAGATCCAGTTCATAGGGCCGGTGGGCATGAAGAAGCTGGACCTGGGGTTCGCGAAGCTGGAAAAGGCATAACATGAACCGTCAGCCGTTCCTACATAAGCTCTCCCTCCGCAACTTCCGGTCCATCAAAGACGAGAGCATCACCTTCGCCAATCCACTGTTCCTGGTGGGCCGAAACGATACGGGGAAGACCAATATCTTAGAGGCCCTATCGTTCCTGTCGGACTGCATGAGTCTCCCCCTGCAAACGGCGGTTGACAGCCGGGGTGGCTTCAGCTACCTTACCCATCTGCATTCGTCCGGGGAGCCGTATGAAGCGTCAGTTTATATCCGCGCTGAGTTTTCATTGAGGCAGCCCAAGCAAAAGGGACACTACGCCCTGTCGCTCGGCTTCGTCGCCGGCAGTATGAACGATTTCGATGTGCTGCATGAACAATGTTTTCTTGCGGGCCAGTCCGGAGAGCAGGCATGGTTTGATCGTTTAGGGGATGAGTTCCGCACGAGTGTGAGCGGCTTCAGACTCCAAATGGACTCCCAAGCGCTGGCGCTGCCGCTGGCCGCCGGTACTGAGACGTTTGCACCCGTGCGGAAAGCACTCGAAGCCATGCGGGTATATGCGATCGAACCGAACCGAATGCGCGAACCGCAGTCGTCGTTTGACAGCCGCTACCTCCACCGAGATGGGGGGAACGTGGTCAGCATCCTGCAAAAGATGAACAGCCGTGACCCGGACGTTCTGGAACGTATTCGTGAACTTCTAGGCGCTATCGTCCCGACTCTGACTGATCTCTATTTAGTGCCGGGACAAGGTAAGCGGACGGAACTCATGTTCACCCAGAAGGCGGCCCAGCATCAGGACCTCCTGTTCAGCGCTTCCCGGATGGCGGACGGCACATTGCGCGTCCTCGGGCTGCTGGCGGCGGCCATGCAGGAACCGGCCCCGGTGGTCATCGCCTTCGATGAGCCGGAACTGTATCTGCATCCGGGCGCGGTCGGCGCGGTCTCCGACATCATCCAGATGGCGGCGAGCCGGAGCCAGGTCATCGTCACCACGCACAGTCCGGAGCTGATAGACAGTAAGTGGGTCACGCCGGACAACCTGCGCGTCGTTCAAAAGCAGGACGGCGCGACACAGGTCGCTGGCCTGGATGTGGCCCCACGGAAAGCAATCCGGCAGCACCTGATGGGGGCTGGGGAACTGATGCGTGCCAATGCGCTTGATGCCGTGCTTCCCCTCGCCCCGAGCGCTGCCCCTGTTCTGTTCGATCTGGTGCCGGGATGATCCAGATGATCGTCGAGGGTGAGGGGGACGCCGCCGCCTTCCCGATCCTCCTGGAGCGCCTCGTCCTGGATCTGGGTTGTTATGAAGCCGTCGGACGTAGCCCGTTCATCGAGAGTCGGACCGTCATAACACAGGAGGCAAAACTTAAAAGGGCGGTCCAGATCGTGAGCGACAGGTCGGACACGCGCGCCATCATCGTTCTGTTCGACTCTGATGGTGCCTGCGCCAGTACTCACATCCCGAACATGCAGGCGTGGGCGCGGGAGGCGGTTCCGTCTTTGCCCTGTGCCGTCATCATGGCACGGCGCGAGTACGAGGCTTGGTTTGTCGCCGCGATCGAGTCGCTACGTGGCAAGCGCAGGATCAGAGAAGACGCCCAGTATGACCGCGACCCGGAGGGGATGCTCGGAGCAAAAGGGGTGATCAAACGCTTCATGCCCCAGAACAAGCCCTACAGTGAGACGGCTGACCAGGCCGCGTTGTCCGCAGTGTTCGATCTGAGCCAAGCCTACCACGGCGCATCTTCTTTCCGTAAACTGGTCAAGGAGGTCTGCCGCCTCCTGGAAGAGATCGGCCACGCGCCCGCCGTGCCAGAACATTGGATCAAGGAGTAGAATGCCTGCGGCGTGGCGGCCAAGCCTGCCCGTGGGCCGGTGGGCATGAAGAAGCTGGACCTGGGGTTCGCGAAGCTGGAAAAGGCATGATCGTAGGGGCGCCGCTTGCTGCGCCCTTCCTCCTGTCCTCCCACGCATCGCGTCCCCGGCGCCCCTCCCCCAGCGCCCCACCAGAACGGAAAACCACAAGTGGCGGGATAAAGGACAGGCCCGACAAAAATAAGGATACAAGAAAAGA
>JANOOM010000491.1:0-4548 GCA_031421335.1 Armatimonadota bacterium | reverse complement strand
TGCCGCGCCCCGCTTTCGGGTACAATAAGAGGCATGAAAGTCACCGTCCTCGGCAGCGGCACTTCGCACGGCGTCCCCATGATCGGCTGTGACTGCGCTGTCTGCACTTCCCCCGATCCGCGCAACCGGCGCCTGCGCCCCTCCATCCTGGTCACGGCCGACGATGGCGCGAATATCCTCGTGGACACGCCGCCTGAGATGCGGATCGCCTTCCTCGAAAACCGCGTCCGGCGGCTCGACGCCATCCTCTACACGCACTCCCACGCCGACCACGTTTTCGGCCTGGACGACGTCCGCACCTTCAACTATCGCACCGGAGTCGCCATGCCCGTCTACGCCGAGCCGAACGTCTTGGACGACCTGCGGCGCATCTACGCTTATATCTTTCAGCCCACCCAGGCCGGCGGCGGCAAGCCCTCCGTGGACCTGCACGAGACCGCGCCCGGCGAAGTCCTGGCCCTGCACGGCCTGGACATCCTCCCCCTGCGCGTCTGCCACGGCCGCCTGCCGGTTCTGGCTTACAAGTTCGGCCCGCGCTTCGCCTACGTCACCGACGTCAGTTCCATCCCCCCCGAGACCTGGCCCCACCTCGAAAATCTGGACGTGCTCATGCTCGACGCCGTCCGCCGCGACCCGCACGACACCCATTTCCACCTCGACGCCGCTTTGGAGACGATCGCCCTGCTCCAGCCCAAGCGCGCCCTCCTGACCCACCTCTCCCACGACTACGACTACGCCCCGACCAACCTCGAACTCCCCCCCGGCGTCGAACTCGCCTACGACGGCCAGGTCCTGGACCTGTAAGGGCGCGATTCATCGCGCCCTCTTTCCCCTCCGTGTCCTTTGGCCAAAGGCAAGGGAGCGCGCGAATCAAACGGTCAGTAGTGACCGTCTGGAAGCACAAATCAAGACTAATCTGGCGAGCCGTGAGTATGTTCTCGGCGACTGACGTGGGTAGCGGGGAAGGGAGAACCCCTGGCCCTCAATTCTGGGGGGACCGGAAGGAGATGGGCGGAGGCCCCCCCGCCCCAAGTCTGGGGAGCCGGACAGCAACGAGTTTTTGGTCGTCAACCAGTTCACGATCACGAGCATGAAAGGGGAACGCCGGCTTACGCCGCCCTCGCCGACAGCGACAGCCCGGCGCTGTTGACCTGGTCATAAGACAGGCCGAAGCGCTGTCCGCCCAATGGGTGTAGGGGCGAACCTTGTGTTCGCCCTTCCTTTCTGTTCCTCCTTTCTGTTCCTCCTTTCTGTTCCTCCTTTCTGTTCCTCCTTCCCGTTTTGCCTTCCCGTTCCTCCTTCCTGTTCCGCCTTCTTCCCCTTTCTTCTCCCTCTTGACAACCGCCGCCCGCTCCTCTATAATGATAGCAATACATACCCCCGTCATGTCCGCGTCCGTGTCCCTCGAGAACGCGCACGCACCGTAAGGCCCAACCATGTCCCAAAACAAACACCCGAAACGAACCCGCGCCAATACCCGACCCAACAAAGCCCACCTCGCTGGGGCCGTCTTCGCCGCCCTCGCCGCGTTTTCCGCCCTGCCAAATGGCGCTGCCTCCGCGCAGGTCCCTGCCCCCGCGTCGGCCCCCGCTTACCTCGACCCCAGGGCGCCCCTGGAGGCGCGCGTTGACGACCTGTTCAGCCGGCTCACCCCCGCCGAGAAACTCAGCCTGCTCACCGGCACCGACTTCACCACGAACGCCATCCCAAGGCTCGGAGTCCCCGCCATGGGCATGGCCGACGCCGGCCAGGGCGTCCGGGGCGGCATGGCCGGGACACAAGGCCCGGCGACACTGTTCCCTGCCGGTGTCGCCATGGCCTCGACCTGGGACCCCGAGCTTGTCGGGCGCATCGGTGCGGCCATCGGCCAGGAGGCCCTCAACAAAGGCACCGGCGCACAGGTCCTGCTCGGCCCCGCCGTCAACATCCACCGCTCCCCGCTCGGCGGGCGCAACGGCGAGTATTTCAGCGAGGATCCTTTCCTCGCCGGCCGGCTCGCCGTCGGCTACATCCAGGGCATGCAGAGTACGGGCTGCGCCGCCTGCATCAAGCACTACGCCGCCAACAACGAGGAAGTGGATCGGGACGAGGTCAACGTCACCGTCAGCGAGCGCGCCCTGCGTGAGATCTACCTGCCCGCCTTTGAAGCCGGCACGCGCGAGGGCCATGTCTGGACCCTGATGTCCTCCTACAACCGCATCAACGGTCCCCACGCCACCGCGAACCAGTACCTGCTGACGGACGTGCTCAAAAAGGACTGGAGCTGGGACGGCATGGTCATGTCCGACTGGGGCGCCGTCCACGAGACCGCCCGAGTCGTCAACGCCGGCAACGACCTCGAAATGCCCGGACCCGGCTACCTGGCCTCCAAGAACGTCGCCCTCGCACTGAGCACCGACAAGATCACGCAGGCGCAGATAGACGAGAACGTCCACCGCATCCTCCGCGCCGTCCTCCGGGTCGGCCTGCTCGACGGCCCCCGTGTCCCGAACCACGCTCTGGTCAACTCCCCCGAACACCAGGCTTTGACGTTTGAAGCCGCCTCCAAAAGCATCGTCCTCTTGAAGAACCGGGGCGCCATCCTGCCGCTGGACGCCGCCCAGCTCAAGTCTATCGCCGTCATCGGGCCGGGCGCCGTGGACATGCAGTACGGCGCGGCGGGCAGCCCTGGCCTGACCCCCTTTTACGCGATCAGCCCGCTTTCCGGCATCACACGCCGCGTCGGGCCGAATGTCGCCGTCCACTATTCGCGCGGGATGCTGGTAGGCTCGCCAGTCCCCGCGCGCGCCTTCACGCTCCCCGGCGGGGTGGGGGCCGGACTGCGGGCCGAGTATTTCAATAACCGCAGCCTCTCCGGGCCGCCCACCCTGGTCCGCACCGACGCCCAGATCCAGGACGATTGGAACACCGTCTCGCCCGCCCCCAGTCTGCCGCGCACCGACTTCAGCGCCCGCTGGACCGGCAATCTGGTCGCCCCCGTGACCGGACACTACACGCTCACCCTGACCGCCGATGACGGATGCCGTTTGTTCCTGGACGGCAAGCAGCTCATCAACCACTGGGTAGACAGCCGCGAGTCGTCCCAGTCCGCCGAAGTGGACCTGGTCGCGGGCCAGTCCTACGCCCTGCGCGTCGAGTATTATCAGGCCGCCCGCGAGGCCACCGCCCGCCTCGACTGGACCCTGCCGAGCGCGTCCCGCTTCGGCGAGGCTGTCGAAGCCGCCCGCGCCTCCGACGTCGCCGTCGTCTGCGTCACCACAGCCGGCACCGAGGGCGAAGGTCAGGACCGGCCCTCCATGGCCCTGCCCGACGACCAGGACGCCTTGATCCAGGCCGTCGCCGCCGCAAACCCCAGAACCATCGTCGTGCTCAATAACGGCACCCCTTGCCTCCTCACCGCCTGGCTTGCCAAGGTCCCCGGACTCGTCGAGACCTGGTTCCCCGGCCAGGAAGGCGGACACGCCCTTGCCGCCATTCTGTTCGGCGATGTCAACCCCTCCGGCAAGCTGCCCGACACTTTGGCTGCCCGGCGCGAAGACTACCCGGACTTCGGCAACTTCCCCGGCGTCAAGAACCACGTCACCTACGCCGAGGGCATCTACGTCGGCTACCGCCACTTCGACAAGGCCAAAGTCGCCCCCCTGTTCCCGTTCGGCTACGGTCTTTCTTACACCACCTTCCGCTACGGACCCCTGACGCTGGACCGGGCCGCGCTCGCCCCCAACGGCACCGTCACGGCCAAAATGGCCGTCACCAATACGGGCCGCCGGGAGGGCGCCGAGGTCGTCGAGCTGTACGCCCACGACCCGTCCCCGAAAATAGACAAGCCGGTCCGCGAGCTGAAGGGCTTCTCCAAGATAGACCTCCTGCCGGGCCAGACCAAGACGGTCACGTTCCACATCAACCCGCGCGCCCTGGCCTACTGCGACGTGCCCGGCCGCCGGTGGAAGGCCGATGCCGGGGACTACGTCCTGGAAGCCGCCGCCTCATCGCGCGACATCCGCCGCACCGCCCACGTCAAGCTCGCCTCCACTTGGACCGAGCCGATCCCCCTGCTCGTGGACCAGGCTTCCCTGCCGCCGCCCGCACACGACCCTGGTGACCTTGCCCTGCATAAGCCCGTCACGGTTTCCTCGGTCGAGAACCGCCCGGGCGTCCTGCCCCAATACGCCGTGGACGGTGACGAGGCGACGCGCTGGAGCAGCGCGCCCGGAGACCCGCAGTGGATCAGCGTGGACTTGGGCAAGTCCGAGACCATCAGCCACGTCGTCCTGGTCTGGGAGGCCGCCTACGCCACCGCCTACCAGATCCAGGTCAGCCCCGACGGCAAGACCTACACCGACGTTTACGCCACCCTGGCGGGCCAAGGCGGGACCGAGGAAGTCAAGTTCAATCCGACGCCGGCCCGGTTCGTAAGGATGTACGGCACCAAGCGCGCCACCGCGTTCGGAGACTCACTGTTCAGCTTCGAGGTCTACAAGTGACGGAGGCGGGCGGTTGAAACCGCGCCAACAAGGTCACAAAGTCCACCTTCGTGGACTAATCCAG
>JANOOM010000490.1:0-1830 GCA_031421335.1 Armatimonadota bacterium | reverse complement strand
CCGGCCCCGGCGTCACCCTCATCTGTGGCCGCTACGAAGGCGTGGACCAGCGCGTCCTCGACGCCCGCGCCGTCGAGGAGGTCAGCATCGGCGACTACGTCCTCTCCGGCGGCGAGCTGCCCGCCCTCGTCCTGCTCGACGCCTGCATCCGCCTCCTTCCCGGCACCATGGGTGCCGCCGAAAGCGCCGACGACGAAAGCTTCAGCCACGGCCTGCTCGAATATCCCCACTACACCCGCCCCGCCGACTGGCAAGGCCGCCGCGTCCCGGACGTGCTGCTGTCCGGCGACCACGCCGCCATCGCCGCCTGGCGCCGCGCCCAGGCCGAGGACACGACCCGCCGCCGCCGGCCCGACCTGTGGCAGGCGCATCTCGCCCCTCACCCCACGACATTGGACACGGCGCCTGCCGCGCCGTAACAGACCTGCAAGAGAGGACCATCCCATGAACATCATCCAGCAGTTCGAGGCGGAGCAGATCGCCAAGCTCACCGCCGTCCGCGCCGTCCCGGAGTTCCAGCCCGGCGACACCCTCAAGGTCATGGTCAGGGTGATCGAGGGCGAGCGCAACCGCGTCCAGGCCTACGAAGGCGTCTGCATCGCCCGCAGCAACAAGGGCCTGAGCAGCAACTTCACCGTCCGCAAGATCAGCTACGGCGAGGGCGTCGAGCGCGTCTTCCCGCTCTATGCGCCCACCATCGCCGAGATCGTCGTCGTCCGCCGCGGCGACGTCCGCCGCGCCAAGCTCTATTACCTGCGTGGCCGCAGCGGCAAGAGCGCCCGCATCGCCGAGCGCGCGCGTGAGGTCGTGGTCCCCGTCACCGGCACCGCGAGCAGCGCCGCTGCCGTGGCCCCTGCAACGGCCGACTAGGACCAAGCCCGCCAATTCGCTGCCGCCGGACGCCGCCGGGCCTTCCCCGTCAATGCGGCGCACCAACTGGCACCGCGCAGCACCTTCCAATACGGCCCCACCTGTTACCGCATGGCGCCACTCCTGACCGTGCGGCCCAACCCGTCGCGGCGCAAACCGTCCGTCATTGCGAGGACCGGAGCGACGTGGCAATCCAGGGGCCGCAAGGGCTGCCCGGCGGCCCCGGCACGCCCTGGACCGTCGCGCCCGGCACCACCCGCTGTGCCGGCACTCAACGGCCAGCCGGGGAGGGCGGCAAGGCGGAGGGCCTTCCGCCAGACGCCAAGCCAGGCCGCGGGAGCGCCCTGCGCGTCCCTGCCCTCCGGGTCGTCCGGAGGCAGCGGGCGGCCGCAGCACCACCAATCCGGCAGCCCGACCGCCGCCGGCCACCACAATGAGGATGCCACCATGTCCCATCCGCAGCCCGGCCCCCGCACCCTGTTTGACAAGGTATGGGCCGCCCACGTCGTCCAGCAGATGCCGGACGGGACCTGCATCCTCTACATAGACCGCCACCTCGTCCACGAAGTCACCAGCCCCCAAGCCTTCGAGGGCCTGCGCCTCGCCAACCGCCGCGTCCGACGCCCCGACGCCACCATCGCCGTCGTGGACCACAACATCCCCACCTCCGACCGCAGCGTCCCCATCGCCGAACCGGAAAGCGCCCTGCAAGTCGAAACCCTGGAGCGCAACGTCGCCGAGTTCGGCATCCCCTACTTCCCCGTCCGCGACGCCCGCCAGGGCATCGTCCACATCATCGGGCCGGAGCAGGGCATCAGCCTGCCGGGCTTCACCATCGTCTGCGGCGACAGCCACACCAGCACGCACGGCGCCCTGGGCGCGTTGGCGTTCGGCATCGGCACGTCAGAGGTGGAGCATGTGCTGGCGACGCAGACCCTGTTGCAGAGGCCGGCGAGGAAC
>JANOOM010000489.1:0-10798 GCA_031421335.1 Armatimonadota bacterium | reverse complement strand
GGTCAGGATGCGCTCGGTCTCGACTTCAGTGGCCGTGGTGCCGACGGGGACTTTGAGGGTGATGTCGCCGGCGTTCTTGCCGGACATGTCCCGGCTGGTGCCGTGGATGCCGCGCAGGGCCTCATAGTGGCGCTGGTAGCGGAAGTCGAGGAGAGTGGACAGGTTAGAGTCGGCTTCGAGGTAGACGTCGCCGCCCTTGCCGCCGTCGCCGCCGTTGGGGCCGCCGCGCGGCACATACTTTTCCTTGCGGAAGGCAACGGAGCCGTTGCCGCCGTCACCCGCTTTCACGTCTATTGTTACTTCGTCTACGAACATGTGGTGTATCCTATCGGGAGCGGACCTAACCCCGGCGCGAGCGCCGACCCTTCCCTGTTAGGGAAGGGTGAGGAGTTTAGGAGGGAGGCTCGGTTGTGTCTGTTGTGTGTTTGTTGTTGGGGGACGACCCCGAGTAGGAGTGGTCCTAAATCATGTCTCACCCTTCCCTAACAGGGAAGGGTCGGCGCTCGCGCCGGGGTTAGGTCGGGTTCATCAATCTGGTCCCGACACGCTCGTCAACGGTGGCCCTGTGCGTGAGCGGCTCGCAAGCCGCTCCTGCTGCTTCTGTAACTGTCTCCGCTTCTTGAGGTCCTTCGCCCGGCTGACGAGCGCCGAGTCTTCTGTCTGTCGCGGAGGCTTAACATGATACTTCAGAGGGCCAACGATCCTGAAACAAGACCGATCGCTGTCAGCGGCGGCGAACTAGTTTTCGGGTTTCACATGCATCATCTCCAAGCGCCGCCAGCTCTTGACATCATGACGGCGCGGCGGCTCGAAGCTGCGCCCGACATTGACAAGGCTCTGCCCACACTCAGCGCAACGCAGATCTTCTTTGCCTTCCGCTGGGCCGCCATAGTTGAAGCGCAGGAGAGTCTTCTGGAACATCTTGCGGCAATGGAAACAGACAAGATGTGACTGTTTCGTTTTTGATGCATTTGCCATGCCATCATGCTCTCCTCGATGCATCTACTCCTGCGGACTCACCGGCTGCGCGTCAGCCAGCGTCCACTTGCCCGTCGCAAGCTGCGAGGCGCCCCACGCGCCCAGGGAGCCGAAGGCCAGGGCGACGAGCGGGCTGGTTAGAAAATAGTGCATCCCGCCGCTGTGGACCGACTCTGGCGAGACCGGCGGGACGCGCCAGAACGGATGGGCCAGGCCAAACGCGCAGAAGACAGCGAAGGTCAAGGCGGCGACGTTCAGGGCGTGCTCGCGGGCGACAAACCCGATGACCAGGCCCGCCAGGAAGGCCGGGAGCGACAAGGTCAGGAAGGCCGCGCAGCCATCGTAGAACGAGTCGGAGGCGAAGTCGGTCGCGCCGAGCCACCAAACGCCGAGCCGGTTCAGCAGCAAGGTGAGGGTCACGCCGGCGGCAGCGGCCAATAGCCAGCGCAGAGGGGGCCTCAACCCGCAGCGCCTTCCATGACCGTGATCTGCGACCCTGAAGACGTCTTCGTGATCTCGACGCGCGTGGCGAAGGCGTCTTTCAGCTCGTCAATGTGCGTGATGACGATGATGCGCTCAAAGTCGTCTTTGATCGCGTCCAGGCAGTCTACCAGTTTCTCGCGGCCCTTGGCGTCCTGGGAGCCGAAGCCTTCGTCAATGATGAGGGTCTGCAAGCGTGCCCCGGCGCGGCGGGCTAGCAGCTTGGACAGGGCGATGCGGAGGGCGAAGGCGGCCCGGAAGCCCTCGCCGCCGGAATACATCTCCAGGGGGCGCGTGCCCAGGCTGTCGCTGACCTTGATGTCCAGGGTCTCGATGGGTCCGTCCTTTTTAGTTTTGGACTCGCGCAGGGTGTCGAAGAAGAGAGACATATTGCCGTCGGTCAGGCGGTCCAGGATGCGGTTGGTTTCCTCGGCAAGCTCCGGGATGGCGTTCTCGATGATGAGCGCCTGCACCCCCTTCTTGCCGAAGGCGTGCATGAGTTGTTGATGCACTTCGGCGTCATAGGCGGCGTCTTTGAAGCGCTTGGCCTTGTCGGCGCGGATGACCTTCTGCTCCTCGTAGCGGGTTAAGGTCTGCTCACGCCGCCCCACATCCTGGGCGACGTTCTGGTCTTCAAGGTGGCGCGCTCGTTCCAGGTCACGGATCTGCTGGTCGCGCGCCTCAAGCCGGGCGAGTTCGCCGCTGACGTCGGCGAGGTTCTGTAGCTGTTCCTGAGCCGCGTCTCGACCGGCCTGGCGAGTTTGCGACGCTTTCTGGGCGCGGGCGATGCCCGCCTCCGCTGCGGTCAAAGCCGTCTGTGCGTGGTCCAAGGCGATGTGCAGCCGCTCGGACGGCTCCAAAACAGACAGTTCGGCCTTGACGGCGGCGTAGTCGGCTTCAACGTGTGCCAGCTTTGCGAGGGCAGCCTCGAACTTGGCGATCTTAGCGCGCGTCTCGGGGGCGAACTCGCCCGAATCGGCGATGCGCTGGGCGTCGTCACGGACGGCGGTGAGGTTCGGGAGCGTCTGCCGGGTCACTTCGGCGTCAAGAAGGTATTGACTGGCCTGGGCGAGCCGCGCACGGTCTTCCTTGGCCGACTTGACCTGGGCGTCCAGCGCGTGGAGTTCGTTTTCGCAATTTGTGATGAGCGTCTTGACCTGGTTGGCTTCCGCTTTGACCCGCTTCTGCTCGGCCTGCGCTTGATGCAGGGCGGCCCCATACTCGCCATGGATGGCGGCAACCTTGGTCTCGGGCAGCGGCGAGTTGCAGACGTCGCACTGGCCCTGCTGGCTTGCCAGCGTCTCGATCTTGCGCGCCCAGTCCTTCGCCTGCCACTCGACGGCGGCGTACTGCTCGCGCAGGGCCGTGAACTGCTTCTGCAATTCCTTCAAGTCGGCCCGCTTGACGATGGCCTGCTCCTCGCTTTGGTCAGCGGCGGCGACGCGCGGGGCGAGCGCGTCTCGCTCGGCGCGGAAGTGCTCGAAGTCCTGGACGCGGGACGCCGACTGCTCGTAGTCGGCGGCGGCCCGCTCCAGGCGCCGCTGAACTTCGTTCTCGGCGGCCATCAGCTCCTTGTCGGCGGTCGCGAGGGCCTGCTGGCCGCGATGCCACTGGTCAAGGCTCTTTTCCAGGTTGCCGACGCGGGCGCGGGCGTCCACCAGCTTGTCATAGTCGCGGCAGATCTCGTCGCGCCGAGACAGCAGGGCGTTGGCTTTGGTGGCGTTCGCGTTGTGTTCGGCGAGGTCTTTGGACAAGTCGCGCCTCTCGGCGTCGAGGGTGGCGATCTGGGCCTTGAACGAGTCGGAAAGCTTCTGGTGGCCTTCAAGCTCGGTCTTGCGGTCCCGGACGGCAAGGAACTCGGCGCGGAGTTCTTCGCGCCGCGTCGTCAGTTCTTCCTGCCTGGCTCGGAGCAGGGCGAGCATCTCGCGCAGGGCCAGCTCGTCTTTGAGTTCGGCGTCAATGCCGCTGATGTCGCGCTCCAGGTCCGTTGCCTCGGCCTGAGCGGAGCGCATGCGCTCGCGGGCCTTGGCTTCGAGCTGGTCGTAGCGGGAGAGGTCGAGGATATCGGCGAGAATCTCTTTGCGTTTGGTGGGCGTCTGCTTGACGAAGTGGTCGGCCTGCCCCTGCCGCAGATAAGCGGAGTTCAGGAAGGTGTCGTAGGACATCCTCAGCAGCTTCTGGATGGTCTCGCCGGTGTCTGACGACTTATTGCCGGTGAGAGCGCGCCACCCGATGCCAAGCCCCTGGTCGGGGGTCTCCTGCTGGAACTCCCAGAGGTTGCCGCCGGCCTTCTTGGAGCGCTTGCGGATGACGCGGTAGCGCTGGCCGTCCATCTCGAACGTGAAGTGGACGCTCATCTCGTCCGCGCCGATGCGGACAAGCTCGTCGTGCTTGTTCTTGCCGGCCCGGCTCTCGCCCCAGAGTGACCAGGTGATGGCGTCGAGCAGGGCGCTCTTGCCGTGGCCGTTCTCGCCGGACAGGCAGAGGGTGTGCATGCCGGAGAAGTCGAGGGCGGAAACGTCCTCGCCGTAGGACATGAAGTTCTTGAGTTCGAGTCGGATCGGTATCATTTCGTCTTTTATTATACCTGAAAAGGCATTGCTAGGCGATAGCAGCGGTTGACAAAGATGTGGGGAAGGCTGATAATAGCGACATGAAGCACAGCACGCAGCAGACTGACTGGCCCCCCTCGGAGGAAGAACAGCGTGTGCGTAAACTTCTGGCGCGCGACTTCTCCGCGAGTCGCATGAACAGCACGAAATGGCGTGAAGCTATTGCCGCACTCATGGGCATCCCCGTGAAGATCGCCGTCAAGTTTATAGATGCCCGAGAACCACTACCCATTCGGTTCTCGCAATGGCCCGTTGATGACAGCTATGTGGACAGTGGAAACGGCCATATTCTTCTACTGTCCATCGAGTGGCTGGAAGTCTTTCCTGTGGCAGAAGTACGCGGAGGTGTCGCAATGCAGAGGAAGCAGGTCAGTCATTCGGCGGAAGTGGAAAGCCGCCTCCGGAAAATCAACGTGCCGTACCAGTGGGAGGGCGAGAACATCCGCATTGTGGGGCATGTGCGGAACGGCTGACAGTGCATCCTGGATTGAAATCCAGGTCTTTAACAAAGCAAGTGTCCGCCTGCGCGGACAGAGGAAAGAGGGCGCGGCAAGCGGCGCCCCTACGACATGAAAAGCGGCTGCCTTTGGCTGTTACTGTACACTGTCGCGGTCGTGCCCCTCGCGCTGTTCGGGGCGGACATGGCAAGCTCCATCGTCTATCAGTACGATCATGGACACAGGCCGCGCCTGAGCTATCAGGATTACGACGTGCTGAAGAACGCATGGGATATAGTAGGTGCCCTCATCGGCGGGGCGCCCGGCCTCCTGCTTGTGGGCCAGGCGCAACTCAAGCGGCGGCGTGAAGACCGACGAGAAGTGGCATCAGCCCGGCAGGCAACAGGCGACGAAGACGGGACGGTTTGGCCTCCCCCACCCCATGCCTGAGCACGGCGGCCCCGTTGACAACTTGCCCTTACTCTGATAAACTGGTCTTAACGCGACTCTATTTCCGCGTATCAGGAGACTTTTATGCATCTACTATCCCGCAGATCGTCCCGATGGGCCGCCGGGTCGGCCTTGCTGGTGCTGGCCGGGGCGGCGCACGCGCAGGGGCCTGTCAAGCCGTTCCAGCTTGTCAACGGAGACCGGGTCGTCTTTTATGGGGACAGCATCACCGACCAGCGGCTCTATACGACGTTGGTGGAGAACTATGTCGTGACGCGGTTCCCGCGCCTAAACGTCAGTTTTGTTCATTCCGGCTGGGGCGGGGACCGGGTCGGGGGCGGTGGGGGCGGGCCGATCGATGTCCGGCTCCAGCGCGACGTGATCGCCTACAAGCCGACGGTGATGACGGTCATGCTTGGCATGAACGACGGCGGCTACAAGGGCTTTGACCAGGGGACGTTTGACACCTACAAGTCGGGCTATACGCACATCATTGACGCGGCGCAGGCGGCCCTGCCGGGCATCCGACTGACGCTGATCCAGCCCTCGCCGTATGACGACGTGACGCGGGCGGCGGGCTTCCCCGGCGGGTACAACGCCACCCTGCTGCGCTACGGCCAGTGGGTGCAGGAGACGGCGGCCAAAGGCCATGAGACGTTCGCCGACCTGAACACGCCGGTGACGGCCATGCTGCAAAAGGCGAACGCCCTGGACCCCGCGCAGGCGCAAAAGATCATCCCGGACCGCGTCCACCCCGGCCCGGCGGGGCACATGATCATGGCCGAAGCGCTGCTGAAAGCGTGGAACGCGCCCGCTTTGGTCACGAGCGTCAAGATTGATGCCGCGCGGGGGCGCGTCGTGCAGGCATCGAACACGGTCGTCAGCGCGGTGAAGGCGGGTCCGGTACTCTCCTGGACGCAGACCGACAGCGCTTTGCCTCTGCCGGTTGATTCGGGCGACCCATCGGTGGCGCTTGTCTTGAAGTCTTCGGACTTCGCGGACGCGCTGGACCAGGAGCCGCTGAAAGTGACCGGGCTGAAGCCCGCCGCCCGCTACACACTGACGATTGACGGGCAGGAGACCGGCGACTTCACTTCGGAGCAGCTCGCGGCGGGGATCAACCTGGCGACGCTGCCGACGCCGATGGCGCAGCAGGCGCGGCGCGTGATGGGTCTGACGTCACGGCACAATGACCAGCACTACACGCGCTGGCGGACCATTCAAGTGCCGCTGCAAGACCGCAAGACGCCCGCCGTCCTGGCGGCCCTGCCGCCGCTGCTGGCCGCGCTTGACACGGAGGAGGCGGCGACGGTCGCCGAGCGGCACGAAGCTGCCCAGCCAGTGCCGCACCATTACGCGTTGACGGCAGCGCTGCCGGCTCCGACCGGGCCGAACCTGGCGGTGGGGAAGAAATACGTCACCGACAGCCCCAATACCTATGGCTACGGGGCGGGCGGCCTGACGGATGGGTCCTGGGCGGCCGACGGGCAGCACACGTTCGCCTCGGATGATAAGGCAACATTCCCCAAGAGCGTGACGGTTGACCTGGAGAAAGCGGCATCGGTGGGTGAGGTCGTGGCCGGCGTGCCGCCGTTCGGGTCCACCAAGACGATCGCGGTCTCGGTGAGCGCGGACGGTGCGAAGTACACGGACGTCGGAGCTTATGCCTTTTCGCAGCACGACGAGGAACGGCATCAGTACCGGTTCGCGCCCGTCACGACGCGGTTCGTCCGCCTGACCTATCCCGACCATTACGCAGAAGAAGCGGGCTTCAACGCGAACTTCGTGTTCACCTCGGAGGTGGAGGTGTATGCGGCGAATGGGGCGCAGTAGATGAGCGGGGAGCCGGCAGACGAACCGATCACACGGCGTACATTCTTGAACCGGGCGGTCGGGGTGGGCCTCGTTGTCACGGCCGGGTCCGTGTCTGCCGCTCCCGAGGCGGCCCCAGTGGCCGTGTTCAGGCCGGGGTTCGCCGGCCCGATGGGGATGCAGCGCGTCGCCCGCTTGGTCCCCCTCGGCTACCAGGCCACTCCGCCGGAGGGAGCGTCCCATTGGGTGCAGGTGGACCTGGGAGCGTCCCGGAAGATAGACGCTGTGAAGCTGTTCCCGGCTTTCGACGCGCCGGAGCATTCGCCGGGCTTCCCGGTCCGGTTCCGGCTTGAAGCCTCCGATGACCCCCAATTCAAGACGGCGGCGCTGATCGCGGACCGCACCGGGGCCGACTACACGGACCCAGGCGACGCCGTGGGCGTCTTCCGTTCGGGCAGAACGTGGGGCCGTTACGTCCGGCTGACCGTCACGCGGCTGCGTCAAAGGCAGCTCGCGCTTTCCAAGCTGGAAGTGTGGTCGGGTGGGAAAGATGTGGCCGAAGGCTGCCCAGTTGCCGATGCGCTCCACGGCACCCTCGGCGTCCTGTCCCTGACGCGGGCACCCCGGCCGCAGGGGGAAGGAGTGGTCACGGACAACCCCGGCAACGTCATCCCCGCCCACCGCTGGAAACCGGTCACCGACAGGGCACGCACGCCGACGGGCGGGGTGCGGCTGGAAGGGGGCGTGTTCGGAGCCGCGATGGAAGACAACATCGGCTATCTGCTGGCCTCGTTCTCCACGGATGAGATGCTGCGTCCGTTCCGCGAGCGCGCCGGCAGGCCGGTCCCCCCAAACCTCCGCAAACCGATTGACTTCTGGGACACCGATCTGCCCGGCTCCAGTGCGGGGCGGTTTCTGATGGGGGCGGGGAACACGCTGCGCTGGCGCGAACACGCCGAGCTTCGGCGCCGGATGGACCGGATCGTTGACGGGATCGAGGAGTGCCGCTCGGCGAACGGGTACATCATGGCGTACCCGGAAGATACGATCTTTTACAACGAGCGCGGCGCTTACACCCGTTCGTGGCTGACACACGGCCTGATCGAGGCCGGGTATGCCGGCAATTCCAGGGCGTTCCCGCTGCTGCGCGGCTATTATGACTGGTTCGACAACTGTCCCTACCTGCCGGAACTGCTGCGCCGGGCAGGCCAGGGCGTGCAGGGGATGATCCCCAACACGCGCCTTTATTTCACGCCGGTGGGGAAGCCAGAAGACATCCAGGTCATCCAGCGCTTCTTTCAGGAGAACTATTGGCTGGCGCAGCTTGCCGGGCGGGAAGACCGCGCGGTCTGGCGGTATCCGTATGACCATCCCCACAATTATCTGATCACGTCCCTGGAGCCATATCTGGACTTGTACCGGGCGACGGGCGAGAAGCGCTATCTGGACGCCTCATTGGGCGGCTGGGACCTTTATCACGATAAGTGGGAACACGTCGGCGGCACGATCGCCATTTGCGAGGGCGACACCTACCCGCCGAAGTCGTACTACCTGCACCGGCACACCGGCGAGTTGTGCGGGAGCGTCTTCTGGGCACGGTTCAACCAGCGCTTCCACCGGCTCGACCCCGACCAGGAAAAGTACGTCGGCGAGATCGAGAAGTCTATTTACAACGTGGGGCTGGCAAATCAAGTCGGTGCGAAAAGCATCCGCTACCACGCCAATTTAGTGGGACATAAAGAAGCCGGGACGGCCAATAACACCTGCTGCGAAGGTCAGGGGACGCGGCTGCTCGGGTCACTGCCGGAATACATCTATTCGACGGCGCGGGACGGCGTGTATGTCAACCTCTTCGCGTCGTCTTCGATCCAGTGGCAACAGGGGGAACACAGCCTGGGGCTGAAGATGACCACGGGATTCCCGTTTGACCCCGCCGTCAAGCTTCTGGTCTCTACGGACCGCCCGGCCCGCGCCGTGGTTCGCGTGCGCGTGCCCGCCTGGGCCTCCCACGCGATGCCCATCCACGTCAACGGCGCGCTCGCGGCCACCGGCCAGCCGGGGACATTCGCCGCCCTCGATCGGGAGTGGACCATCGGTGACGTGATCGCCTTTGCGCTGCCGATGGCATTCAAGATGACGCGCTACGAGGGCATCGAGCAGGTCTTCGGCGCGGATCGGTACGCGCTTGAATGCGGCCCCGTCCTGATGGCCTTGGTGGGAGGGGCGGGTGCAGGGGAGGGCGCGCGCCTCGCGCTACGGCCTGACGAGCTTGTCAGCCGCCTCCGGCCCATCGCGGGCCGGCCGCTGCACTTCGAGATTGTTGGGGCCCCCTCGCAGGAGTACATCCCCTACTGGCAGGTGCAGGAAGAAGCGTTTAGCTGCTACCCCGTGATCGGCGTTCCCGGCTCGCAGTCGCACGAGGCGGCTGGGCCGGACGATCTGGCGCTCGCCGGCAAAGGGGCGACGGCCGCATCAGACAGCGAATACGCGAACGAGCCGGGCGGGACAAGCAAAATCATTGACGAGGTATTTGCCCCCTCGGGGGACCTCTCCCATCGCTGGCACTCGTCGCTGGAAACGCCGCACCCGCACTGGATTCAGGTCACCCTGCCGAAACCGGCGCTCATCGGGCGGGTCGTCCTCCGATTCGCCGACCCGGCGGGCCACCCGACCAGTTTCCAGGGCATCGTCCACGCCCAAGGCCGGGACCATGTCGTCTTCGATGTTCAGGACTGCGCCGACTGGCGCCGCTATGAAGTCACGATCAAGCCGGTGATGACCAACACGTTCCGGCTGGTCATCCGCGCGTCGGCCAATCCTGCCTACCCAAACGCGGCGCAGATCAGCCGCATCGAGTTGTATCCACCGCCGCCACACACATAAAAAAGGCGCCCCCTCACGGTGAGGGGGCGCCTTCCTGTTTGCGGTGCCTACTTCGGCATTCGGCACGATCTTACTTGCCCCCGAGGAACCGCCGCGCCAGCCTCAGCGCTTCTTCTTTATCGTCCGGCATCAGGCGGCCCTCCACGACCTCACCCGTCAGGTACTCTTTCAGCTCGCCCAGCTTTTTGCCCGGCGGCAGGCCAAGCAGGGCCATCAGCTCCTTGCCGTCGAGCGGGGACGTCAGGGCGCTGATGTCCTGCGCCTCCTGGATGGGGGTCATGCGGGCGCGAAGTTCGGCCCCGCGCGAGACCGGGGGCGGGCCGGGGGCGAGGGCGGCCACGTCCACGCGGTTGATCTCGAAGAGGTCGTCGAGGTGCGGCCCCAAGTCGCGCATCAAGCGGCGCACGGCGGCGTCGGTCCAGTGGGAATGGTACTCGCCGATCCGCATGTGCTGGGCGACCAGCGTTGACACGGCGGTGATCTCGTCGCCAGCGAACTTCAAGCGGTTCATCCAGCGGCGCACAAGGGCCGCGCCGGTTTCGGCGTGGCCGTAGAAGTGGACGCGGCCGTCCTCCCCCACCCCCTTGGCGGGCGGCTTGCCGACGTCGTGGAACAGGGCGCCCAGCCGCAGTGTCAGGGAGGCGTCCGGCCCGAGGCTGCCCAGGGCGCGCAGGCTGTGCTCCCAGACTGTGTAGGCGTGGGCCTCGTTCTGTGTGACCCCGACCATCGCCATCAGCTCAGGGGCGATGGGCGTGAGGAGGCCACTGTCTTTGAGGAGTTCTAGCCCCAAGGGCGCGCGGGTGGTCATCAGTGTTTTGCAGAATTCGTCCCGGATGCGCTCGCTGGAGATGACGCGCGTCCGATCCGGGTTGATGTCATTGATCCGGGTGGCACGCTGGCGCATGGCCTTCCAGGTGACCGGGTGGATGCTGAACCCGAAGCGGGCGGCGAAGCGGACGGCGCGCAGCATCCGCAGGCCATCGTCTTGGAATGTCAAGAGCGGGTCGGTCGGCGTCCGCAAGGTTTTCGCCTCGATGTCGGCATAGGCCATTCCAAGTGGGTCCGCCGTCTCGCCGGTGTGCAGGTTTTCGAGCAGGGTATTGATCGTGAAGTCGCGTCGCCGCGCGTCGTCCTGAAGAGTCCCCG
>JANOOM010000488.1:0-1736 GCA_031421335.1 Armatimonadota bacterium | reverse complement strand
CCCGGCGCGTGTGCCGAGGCGAGACGCGGCGCACTGTGCGGGTGCTGCCGCGAGCAGAGCCGCTGGAAATCATGCTCCCCCACTTTGACTACCGGCCCTACAACAAGGCGCTGAACGCCCTCGTCTACGCGCCTCCTTCCCATGCCGTCTACTGGAAGGATGAGGGCGACGCCGTGCTGACCTTCAAGAAAACCGGGAATTGGTATCTGCGCGGCGTCGGAGGCGCGAAGCATTTTGGACGTGAGGGTCTGACCTGGCAGCTCATCTCGCAGACGCTGAACGCGCGTTATCTACCGCCGGGCTACATCCTGGACAGCGGGGCGCCCTGCGCGTTCTTGCGGGAGGGCGTGGCAGGCGATGAGCTGTATTTCATACTGGGCTGGACGTTCTCGGACCTGTGCGGCGGGCTGCTGAAAAACGTCATCAACCATACGAAGAACATCCAGGGCAAGGACTTCGAGCGGCTGCCCTACCCGTTCTGGGTGTCGGCGGAGACGAAGCGGGCGGTGACGGAGCGCGTCAAGGGGATGGTCAGGGAGGCACAGGCGGGGCGGGTGTTCCGGCGGGGGGATGCGGAGGCTGCGGAGGTCGGGGCGGCGTTTGCGGGGAGCCGGCCTTGAAAGGCCGGTTCCGATGCATCCGCCCCACGCTTCACAGCCGCCGGCGCATCAGAGAGTGGGGGATGCCGGCGTCGTCGAACTCCTCGCCCTCGGCCACGAAGCCCAGGCGCTCGTAGAACGGGATGGCGTAGGTCTGCGAATCTAGGACGGCCTCAGTGAACCCCTGCCGCCGGGCCTCCTCCAGGACGGCGCGCATCAGGACCAGACCCAGGCCGCGCCCGCGCGCTTCTTTGAGGACGGCGACGCGGCCGATCTTAGCCAAACCGTGCTTGTCCAGCAGCCGGGCAGTCGCAAGCGGCGCGTCCCCGTCCCGGAGCAGGAAGTGGGTGGCAACGTCGTCGTATTCGTCCAGTTCCAGTTCAAGCGGGACGGCCTGCTCTTCGACGAAGACGGTCTTGCGGATAGCGTAGCACGCCTCCCAGTCGGCGGGCGTCTCAACGATGATCACGGTTGGGGTCATGGGAACGTCAATCCAAGAAGCGGAACTTCAGCAAGGCCCAGGCGGCGTCAACGGCGTCGCGCCAGCCGATCTTTTTGCCCTGCGCTTCGGTGCGCGGGTGGTAGTGGATGGGCATCTCATAGATCTTATACCCACGCTTGATGACCTTGGCGGTCACTTCGGGGCAGAAGTCGAAATGGGCACAGCGCAGGGGGATGGAGACCAGAACGTCCCGGCGGAACATCTTGTAGCACGTCGCCTCGTCGGTGATTTTGGTGCCGAACAGGACATTGGTGAGCCAGGGGAGGAGGCGGCGGGCAACATAGAACTTGTCGCGCGCCTCACGGTTCAGCCGGGCGGCCTCGGGGGACAGGCGGGTCCCGTAAACCACAGCCGCCCCAGCCTCGATCTTTCGAAGCATGGGACCGAAGTCGCGCGGATCGTACTCGCAGTCGGCGTCCTGGATGACGACCACCTCGCCGGTCGCGTGGGCCAGGGCGGCGCGGATGGCCGCGCCCTTGCCGGCGTTCCGGGGGGTATAGACCACCTTTAGGTGGGGGTCGTGTGCGCCTTCCAGGGCGCGCAGCCGCGCCCGCGTTTCGTCGGTCGAGCCGTCGTCCACGACGATCAATTCCAGGTCGAGCGGTAGGGCCAGCACCTCGCCGATGATGCGCGTG
>JANOOM010000487.1:0-1986 GCA_031421335.1 Armatimonadota bacterium | reverse complement strand
GGCGAGGTCGGTGGTGGACTTCATGCTGTGGGTCATGTCCATGCCGGACATGTTCATGCCGGACATCCCCGGCATCGCCATCCCCGGCATCGCGCCGTCCGTGCCTTTGTGGGAGTCGCGGCTCATGGGCATGGCTTGCTTGCCCACTGTGCCCTTCCCTATCGGGGGCATCTTCTGGGCGGTCATTCCGGGCATGTCCTGGGCCAGTGCAGGCGTGAGCAACGAAGTGGAGAGCGTGAGAGCGGAGAAGATTATCAGGTGGTTCATACAGCATCCTAACAAAGAGCGGCAAACAAAAACGGCACCCGGCCCGGCAGCAAGTGACGGGCTGGGTGCGACAAAGGGTGTTCGTCCAGGCCGGGCGACGTTACATCTTGTGGCCCATCGCCATGTGGTGACGCGCCATCTTCATGTGGCGGCGGGCCAGCATGGGGTGTCCCATCGCCATGTGGTGGCGGGCGATTGCCATGTGGTGACGGCCCTCAGCCATGTGGCGGCGCCCAGCAGCAGTGTGATCGGCCATGGCTGCCAGGGAAGTCAGGGCGAGGAGGGCAGCGGTCACGGGGACCGCCAGCAGGAACTTCTTCATCGTGTTGATCCTTTCAGAAAGTCAACGGGACCCGCAGGTCCCACAACAGGTCAGTGAGGTCATCATGTGAGCCGGGTACTCGCGTCCCTCGGAGCAACGGCGGCATTCTTCGATGGTCGCGAAGTGGGCAGAGAGATGCTGCTCGTTCTACCGAAAGTAGAATAACCAATTATGCCACCTGATAAACCTGATGAGCAGATTTCTACCGCTGATAGAAGCACAGCACGATATTCAGTCTGCACCCTTTTAATTCGGATAGCCTCAGTTCACCATCTCCTTCTCAGAGCGGCGGAGCATCACGGCATTGACGGCGACGATGATGGACGAGGCGGACATCAGCAGGGCGGAAACCTCCGGGCGCAGCGACCAGCCCCACGCGTGGTAGAAGACGCCCGCCGCGATGGGGATCGCCAGCACGTTGTACACGCTCGCCCAGACCAAGTTCTGCTTCATCTTCCGCACCGTTGCCTTCGAGAGTAGGATCGCGTTGACGATGTCCAGTGGGTCCGACTTCATCAGCACGATCTTCGCCGCCTCAATCGCCACGTCCGTACCCGCCCCGATGGCGATCCCGATGTCCGCCTGCGCCAGAGCCGGGGCGTCGTTTACCCCGTCCCCCACCATCGCCACGAACTCACCCTCGCCCTGGAGCTTCTTGACGTAGTCGGCCTTGTTCCCTGGCAGCACCTCGGCGAAGACCCGGTCGATCCCGATCTCTTTGCCGACCCGCTCCGCCACCGCCTTGTTGTCGCCGCTGACCATCGCCGTCTTGATGCCCAGCTTCCTCAGTTCGGCCACGGCGCGCAGCGCCGACGGTTTGACCGGGTCCGTCACGCCGATGACGGCGGCGGCCTTGCCGTCCAGGGCCAGCAGGATCATGGTCCGGCCCGCCGCAAGCTGGTCGTCGATCCCCGTCTGAATCGGGTCCAGGGCCACCTTCTTGTCCGCGAAAAGGCTGGCGTTGCCGACGAGTACGTCCTTCCCGTCTATGGTCGCCTGGAGGCCGTGGCCCGCGACGTTCTGGAAGTCCTTGACCTCCGCCGTCTCGGGCAGCTTGCGCCGGGCACCTTCGGCCAGAATCGCGACCGCTAGCGGATGGCTGGAGTTCTGCTCGGCGGCGGCCAGCAGCCTCACCGCCTCGTCCTCGTCCGTCCCCTCCGCTGCGTACACGGCGCTGACCGTGGGCCTCCCCTCCGTCAGCGTCCCGGTCTTGTCGAAGGCGACAGAGGTGATCCGCGAGGTGCCCTCCAGCGTCGCGGCGTCCTTGATCAGAATGTTGTGCTTCGCGCCCAGCCCCGTCCCCACGGCCACCGCCGTCGGGGTCGCAAGGCCCAGCGCGTCCGGGCAGGCGATCACGAGAGCCGATATGGCGAAGGTCAGGGCGGTCAGGAAGGAGG
>JANOOM010000486.1:0-3287 GCA_031421335.1 Armatimonadota bacterium | reverse complement strand
GCGTCCAGCTGTTTCTCGGTCGGTCCGGTCGGGGTGAGGTAGCGGAAGCACTCCTCATCCACGGGTATGATGCCCATCGTCGCGCCGTTTTCGGGCGCCTTGTTGGCGATGGTCGCCCGGTCGGTCAGGCCGCGCGAGGCCGCGCCCGCCCCGTGGAACTCGACGAACTTGCCGACGACCTTGGCTTTACGGAGCATCTCGGTCAGCGTCAGGACCAGGTCGGTCGCCGTGACGCCCGGATTGAGCACCCCGGTCAGGTTGACGCCGACGACGTCGGGCGTTAGGAAGTAAACCGGCTGGCCCAGCATCCCCGCCTCCGCCTCGATGCCGCCGACGCCCCATCCGACGATCCCCAGGCCGTTGATCATGGTCGTGTGCGAGTCGGTCCCGACCAAAGTGTCGGGATAATAGACTTCTTCTTTCGACAACACGCCCTTCGCCAGATACTCCAAATTGACCTGGTGAATGATGCCGATGCCGGGCGGCACGACCGAAAAGCCGTTGAACGCCTGCATCCCCCACTTCAGGAACTGGTAGCGGGCGCGGTTGCGCTTGAACTCCATCGCCATGTTGAGCTGCAAAGCGTTGGACACCTCGGAATAGTCCACCTGGACCGAGTGATCCACGATCAGGTCAACGGGCACCAGCGGCTCGATCAGGCCGGCGTTCCGCCCCAGCCGCGAGACCGTCGAGCGCATCGCCGCCAGGTCCACCAGCAGCGGCACGCCGGTGAAGTCCTGGAGCACGACGCGGGCGACCACGAAGGGAATCTCCGCTGTCCTTTCGGCGTTTGGCTCCCAATTAGCGATGGCGCAGACATCCGCCTCACGGACGCGCTTGCCGTCGTAGTTCCGCAGGACGGACTCGAGCACGATCCGCAGGCTGATCGGGAGCTTTGAGATCGGCCCGACCTCGGCCTTTTCGAGCTGCGGCAGCGAGTAAAACTTCCCGACCTGCCCATCGCCGAACGTGAAGCTTTGCAGTGTATCAAATAGTGAGTGCGTTTCAGCCATTTTCGCCGTATCCTTTTCTTGAACTCTTATGAAAATCCGTATGGGTTAAGTATATCTGCGGCGAGGCCAGGGTGTCAAGCGAAACAAGCACTTGGGTGGTGATGCACTCGAAAAGCCACAAGGCGACTACCCAAAAGCCCTGAAATTAGGGCGGGGGCGCGCCAGCCGGCACGCCCCTTCCCTGCCGGCGCGGTCACGGCCCGGCCGAGTCTGCCACGGCCTTCCACACCCCGCCGCTGTCTGCATATGGGCCATAGGCCCCCGTCAGCCCGTAGCCGCCGCCGGGGTTGACAGACCAGAGCGTCGCTCGTCCGTCCGGGTTGTTCCACAGAATGTGGTTGACACCATCCGAACCAGTCGCGAGCGCCGAGGCACTCCAGGCCCCGCCGCTGTCGGCGGCGCGGGCGTAGGCGCTGACCAGCCCGAAGCTGCTGTCCGGGTTGATGAACCAAAGCGTCGTCCTTCCGTCCGGGTTGTCCCATAGGAGGTGGGCAGCATTGTCTGGGCCGACAGACACCGCCAGTGCGCGCCACACGCCCCCGCCGTCGGCATAGGGTCCGTAGGCGCCGACCAGGCCGTAGCTACCGTTCGGATTGACGAACCAGAGTGTGGCCCGCCCATCCGGGTTGGTCCACAGGAGGTGGCTCAGGTTGTCGGGGCCGGTGGCGACTGCCGACGCCCTCCAAACGCCGCCGCCGTCAACATAAGGCCCGTAAGCGCCGAGGACGCCGTAGGTGTTATCGGCATTGACGAACCACAGCGTGGCCCGACCGTCAGGATTGGTCCACAGAATGTGCGCCACGTTGTCCGGGCCGACTGAGACCGTCGCCGCGTGCCACACACCGCCGGTGTCGGTGTAAGGCCCGTAAGCGCCTGAAACGCCATAAGAGCCGTCCAGGTTGACAAACCAAAGTGTGGCCCGCCCATCGGGGTTGGTCCACAGGATGCGGGAAACGCCGTTTGGGCCGGTCGCCACGGCGACGGCCTTCCAGACGCCGCCACTGTCTGCGTAAGGGCCATAGGCACCGACCAGCCCGTAAGAGCCGTCCGGGTTGACGAACCAGAGCGTTGTCCGCCCGTCCGGGTTGGTCCACAGGATGTGCGTGTGGATGACAGGCGGCGCCAGCAGGCCGTAGACAGCGATGGTGCGCCCGCTCGTCGGCACGTACACCTTCCCCCCCACGACGGTCGGGAACAGGAAGTGCCCTGGTGAACCCAGACCATCCCGCCCCGAGTTCAACGCGCTCGTCCACAAAGGCGCCGTCGACACGTCCGAAGCGTCGAACGCCCGCACGACCCCGTCCGCCCCCACACCCCACAGGATGCCCCCGACCGCCCCCGACGAGGAGACGGCCAAAGAGCCGCCCGACGTCAGCCCCACGCTCTGCTTGTAGATCCCCGCCGGGCGAAACGTGCCCGCGGACGGGTCGTACCGGAACTGCTCCACATTGGAGCCGTTCGCCCACAAGTAGACGTACTTCGCCCCGCCCGCGTCCCACGCCACTGGGTTCTGCCCCACCGAGTCGTTGCCGGTCAGCCCGTCCAGCCGCAGCAGCGCCTTGTCCGACCCCTTTGCCGTGAAGTGCCCCAGGTTCGCGCCGTCCAGCAGGAAGCCCGACCCGAACTTGGTCGCCCCCCCGAACAGCCGCGTCGTGCCGGGCAGGCCCACCACCCCGCTGTTGCCAAGGTCTAGGTCCGCGCTGCTCAGGCCCTGCTCGTCGAACGGCGCGAACCAGTCCACCACGGACAAGTCCGACGCCCGCAGCTTCAAGTAGCACATACCGTAGTCCGGCCCGCCCACGTTCGCGTCGAACGTGCCGTTGCCGACCGAGCAGTAGAGAAATCCCGCCGCATCCGCCGCCAGCCCCTTGCCGGCCTGCCAGATTCCGCCGTCACTCCCGTTTGGGGTCGTGCAGAAGGAGGCGGCCTGGGTGAACCTCGTGCCGTCGTAGCGGTAGCCGAGCACCCAGCCATGATAGGGAAAGCTGTCGGAGTTGTGGGCGTAGGCGGTGTAGACGACGCCGTTCAGGAGCAGCAGGCCGGCCCGGTCGTTCGCGTGGAATCGCCCGAAAGCGGCGGGGCCGTCGAAGGCGACGCGGCCCCCTGCGCTGCCGTCGCCGGTCCCCGCCGCACTCGCGGTGACCTGGACAGGGCTGCCGGGCTTCTCGCTGCCGGTTGCGATGTCGAAGGCGCGCAGGAAGGTCTGACCGGTGTCGTCGGTGTCGGTCTTGGTCAGGACGTACATCGTCCCGGTCGCGGGGTCAATGACGGGCG
>JANOOM010000485.1:0-4392 GCA_031421335.1 Armatimonadota bacterium | reverse complement strand
GGCGTCGGCGATCTTGTCGGCCCACTCGATGACGACGACACCGTCACCGCTCAGATACTCGTCAAAGCCCAGATCGTACAGGCCGGACGAGTCGAGGAGCCGGTAGACGTCGAAGTGATACAAGGGGACGCGCCCGCCGGGATGCTCCGACACGAGGGTGAAGGTGGGGGAGTTGACCGGCTCCTCCGGTGGCAGGCCCAGGCCCAGGGCGAGGCCCTGCGTCCACGTCGTCTTGCCCGCCCCGAGGTCCCCGATGAGGCAGAGGACGTCGCCCGGATGCAGGCGGGAACCGAGGAGGGCGGCGAGGGCGCGGGTCTCGTCCGCACTTTTTGTTTCAAACGTGCGAGTCATGACGCGAAGTGGTCCCAGCCGCGCGGGCGGGCGGGTAGTTCCGCCCCATCAACGCCGATGATGCGGAAGCCCGCACGGACAACCTCACCGATGGCCGTCAGAGTCATGCCGGTAGCGGCGACGGCGGCCTGAACGGCCTCCACATTGCCCGGCGCGACGGCCAGCAGCAGGCCGAAGTCTTCGCCGCCGTCGAGGGCGAGGTCAAGTGGGGCCAGATCAAGTTCCTTGGCCGCTGCTTTGACGGCCTCAGACAGCGGCAAGGCGACGACGTTGATCCTCGCCCCCACCCCGCCGGCCGCGCAGAGCTTAGGCACGTCACCCGCCAAACCGTCGCTGACGTCCATAGCGGCGTGGACCAGCCCGGTCTCGCGGGCCGCCCGGCCGGCGACCACGCGCGGCTGCGGGCGGCGGTGAGCCTGCACGGCGGCGTGGCTGATTTTCTCGGCCGGCACGATGCCGCACTGCGTCAGCAGGGCAAGCCCGGCGGCAGCGTCCCCAAGCGTCCCTGAGACTAGCAGGACGTCGCCGACCTTCGCCCCCGCTCGCGTCAGCGCCTTGTCGCGCGGGACCGTCCCCATCTGCGTGACGCTGATGATCGCGCTCGCCCCGCCCGCGTTCGTGTCGCCGCCCGCGAGGCGCGAGCCATAGCGGTTGAGGCAGTCGCAGAGGCCGTCGTAGAGCCGTTCCAGCCACTCGACGGATTCGTCGGCGGGCAGAACCAGCGAGACGAAGGTGAAGGTCGGGTCCGCCCCCATCGCCGCAACATCCGAGAGGTTAACGGCAGCGGCCTTCCACCCGATGGAGTATGGGTCGCTCCAGTCGCGGCGGAAGTGGACGCCTTCAATCAGGGCGTCGGCCGTGACGACGACCTGCCGGCCTGCCGGGACGTCCAGCACGGCGGCGTCGTCGCCGATCGGCACGACGAGGCCACCCGATTTTGCCCCGGCGAAGGTCGCCCGGATATGGTCAATGAAGCCGAACTCACCGCCGATGTCAGACAGTCGCATGGGATGTTAGCCGCCCCAATTCCACATGACCGGGTTGTTGTCGAGCCGGTCGGTGACGGTGCGGCCGATCTCGTCAATGGCCTCCAGATCGTCATCGTCTATCTCCACGTCCCCCGCCGCTGCGTTCTGCGCCGCCTGCTCGGCATTACGCGCGCCGACGATGGCAGACGTCATCGGCTGGGCGATCAGCCAGCCCAGCGAGAGCTGGCCGACCGAAACGCCGTACTTCTCGGCGAGGGGCCGCAGCCGGTCCAGGGCGTTCAAAGCGCGCTCGTAGTTCTCGCCCTGGAACAACTTGTTCGCGGCCCGGTTGTCACCCTCCTCAAATGTATGCCCGCGCTCGAACTTTCCGGTCAACAGCCCCTGCGCCAGCGGCGAGTAGGCGATGATCGAGATCTTGTTGTCAACGCAGTACGGCACCGTTTCGGCCTCGACCTGCCGCCAGAACAGCGAGTAGGGCGGCTGGATGCTGTCCACGCGCGTGACGGTGGCGGCCTCTTCGAGCTGAGCGCGGCTGAAGTTCGAGACGCCGATGGCCCGGATCTTGCCCTGCTGCTTCAGCTCGCTGAGGGCAGTCATAGTCTCCTCGATGGGGATGACGTCCGACCCGAACGACCCGGCTGGCCAGTGGATTTGGTACAAGTCTATCCGGTCCGTACCCAAGTTTTTGAGCGACCGCTCGCAGGCCTCAAAGACCTTTTCCCGCGCGAGGTTGTGCGCGAAGACCTTGGAAGCGATGATGATCTGGTCGCGCTTGTCGCCCAGTGCCTGGGCCAGAATCCGCTCGCTGTATCCCTCGCCGTAAGCCTCGGCCGTGTCGAAGGTCGTGATGCCGCTGTCAAAAGCGGCCCGGTGGGCGGCGACCGTGTCGTCGTCGTTGATGCTGGTCCAGCCGGACTTGCCGGCCTGCCACCCGCCGAAGATGATCGCGCTCATCTCGATCTTGGTCCGCCCGAGTTGTCGGTGCTGCATGGTAGGAAGGTCCCTTTCGGACAAAACTTGGTGTCGCAGTCATTATGCCCTATTTATCGGGCAAATGAAAAGCCGACGGGAGAATAGTCGGCGATCTCTGTTGGGCGGGAATTCAGTTTCCGTATTTCATAAGTATTTCATAAGTATTTCATAATTATCCGCTATAAGCATATCATACCGTAAGTGTGAGACCTGAAAAAGCTCTTAAGGCGGCCCCCCTAAGCTCGACGAGCACCGGCCCCCAAGCGTCGGAAGCAGCGCGTCTTTTCCGCGCTTTATCTTTATGCTTTGCGACTTATCGGGCGCCGACACAGCGGATCTTCAGGCAAGAAGGAGAAGGAGCAAGAACATGAAAGTACGTGCCCAGTCTTTAGGCTTCCTCATGGCCACCGGCACCCTCGTCGGCGTCATGGCAGTCGCATCACTAGGCGACCCGCTCTGGGGCGGATCAGATGGTGGGGACCAGAACCCAAGAGGTCGCCACGGGGCGAGCGCCCAGGACCCCGGCGTCCGAAGGGGGCCAGCGGGCGCGGGCGGCACTTATGCCGTCCTCGACGGCACGGACCTCAAGCGGGACGCCGCCGACAAGGCGTACTATGCCGCCGCCGAGAACCGCTTTGGGGAAGTGGACTCCGTTTCCGGGACGATCCCCGGCGAGCAGGGCGTCGGGCTGGGGCCGCGCTTCAACGGCAATAGCTGCGCCCAGTGTCATGCGTACCCGGCCGTCGGTGGGGCGAGTCCCATGGTGAACCCCATGGTCGCCGGGGACTTCGCCCACCTGGACGGGGCCACGAACCCGGCCGACCTCTCCGGCATCCTGAGACTTCATGGGCCGATTCGCGAGGTGCGCCAGGTTACCGACCCCCTCACGGGCCTGTCCGATGGCAGTGTCGCGGACCTCTTCACGATCCAGGGCCGGTCCGACGCCCCCGGCGCCACCATCGCCCAGCTAGACTTCCCCCGGCAGCTCGCGAACGGCAACCTCTCTTTCCGCATCCCGACGCCGCTGTTCGGCTTGGGCCTGGTCGAGTTCACCTCGGACGCCGCCCTACGGGCGAACCTCGCCGCCACTGCGCCCAGGCGGGCGGCCCTCGGCATCGGCGGCCGGTTCAACTACAACGGCAACACCCAGACCATCACGCGGTTCGGCTGGAAGGCGCAGAACCAGTCTCTGATGATGTTCGCCGGCGAGGCGTACAGCGTCGAGCAGGGCGTCAGCAACGAACTCTTCGGCAGCGAGCGCTTCGCACTCGACGAGGACCCCACCGTCATGGCAAACAGCACGTTCAATGGACCCCTGGAGGACTCCACGAACATCGTGCTGAACGGCGGCACGACCGGCAGCGCCTCGGACGTGTCCTCGGACACCGTAAACTTCGCGGCCTTCATCCGGATGCTCGCCCCGCCGGTCCCGGCGACGATCACGGCCTCCCAGCTCAGGGGCAGCCACTTGTTCACCCTGGTCGGCTGCCAGCTCTGCCACTCGGCCAGCCTCTCCACGGCGAAGGCGACCTTCCCGGCCATGTCCAACGCCACCTACCACCCCTACTCGGACTTCGCCATCCACCACATGGGGGCCGGGCTGGCCGACGGCATCTCGCAGGGGGTGGCCGGGCCGGACGAGTTCCGCACCGCGCCGCTCTGGGGCGTCGGCAAGCGGACCTACTTCCTGCACGACGGCCGGACGGACGACATCACGCGGGCGATCCAAGCCCACGCTGGGAATGGCTCGGAGGCGAACGGCGTCGTCCGCCGCTTCAATCAGCTCCCCACGGAGCAGCAGCAGAGCCTCGTGGACTTCCTGCGCTCGCTCTAGCGAGGGACGTTTGGCGCGGAGCGCGGCGGCCGTCGGCCGCCGCGCTCCGATTGTTTCCGGGAACCGTGATGAAGACCCGTTTTATCCCCCTCTGGCTGCTGCTCTGCGGTGTCACCGCCTCCGCCCCCCCCGCACGGTGCGCCCCCCCGACAAGCGCGCTCAGCGCCGCGTCCCCCGAACACCGGGCGGAGCTGGACCGGGCGGCCATGACGGGCATTGCGAACCCCATGAACCCCGAGGCGGCGT
>JANOOM010000484.1:0-3568 GCA_031421335.1 Armatimonadota bacterium | reverse complement strand
GTCGGCGCGCAGGGCGGCGAGCTGCGCGGGCGGCAGGGCGGGCCGGAGGGCGCGGGCGGGCGGCGCGGGCGGGCGGCAGGCCGCGCTGCCGGCAGTGGCGCCGGCAGTGGCGCTTGGGGCAGCGTGGGGGCGAGCGAGGCGGACGGCGGCAGTGCCGACCACCAGCAGGCCGAGGCCGGTCAGGGCCACAGGAACGACAAGTTTCATACGCTGTCTCCGTTGATTCTGGGGGCATTGTACCACAAGAAGGATAAACGTGCAAATGGGATGCCGGGAAGCGGGTGCGTCGGAACCGGGCTTGGAAGGCCGGTTCCAAGCGATGCCCCGCCGCCCCCTGCGCCTGCATCGGGTACAATGACTCAACCCATGCACAACCGCGCCCCCATTCTCCTGGCCCTTTTCTTCCTGACCCTCGCTTTCTTCTTCCTCGCCCCGCCCCGCGCTGGTGCCCAGGCCGCGCCGGCCGCCACTGCTGCCGTCACGCGGGAGAAGATCGCGCTGGCCGGACCCTGGCACTTCACCGGCGAAACGCACGGGTCGCACGCCGAAAAGCCGGACTTCGATGACCGCGCCTGGTCGTCGGTCACCGTCCCGCACACCTGGGACTCCAAGCAGGCCGTCAAGACGCGCAAGGCGGCCTGGTATCGTACCCATTTCACGCTGACGGCGGCGGACAAAGGGCGCGAGATCTTCCTGTATTTTGAAGGCGCGGCGGCGATCGCCGACGTCTACCTCAACGGCGTCCATCTGGGGCAGCACCGGGGGGCCTACACGCGGTTCATCTTCGACGGCACAGCAGCGGCGACTGGCGGGGACAATCTGCTGGCGGTCAAATGCGACACCGACCCCAAGGACACTTCCGACTGCCTGCCCGCCGGGAACGGCTACCAGCTTTATCACGTCTACGGCGGCCTGTACCGGCACGTCTGGCTGCTGAAAACGGCCGCCGTCCACGTTGACCCGACCGATTATGCTTCTTCGGGCCTGTACCTGACGCCGCAAGTGGTCAACACCTTGGAAGGCGCCCTGGGCGTCAAGACGCTGGTCCGAAACGACGGGGCTGCCCCGGCGGCAGTCACCGTCACCGACACCGTCCGGGACGCGGACGGGCGGACGGTGGCGGCGGCGACCGAGACGCTGACCCTGGCGGCCCACGCAGGCGGAGCGAGTTCCCAGCGCGTCCGCCTCGCCCGGCCGCACTTGTGGAGTCCTGCCGACCCCGCTTTGTACCGCGTCACCGCTGAGACCAGCGTGAACGGGCGCGTCACCGACTCGGTGACGGAGCAGGCCGGGTTCCGGTTCTTCCAGATGACGCCCGGCGGCTTCTTCCTGAACGGTGCCCGGACTGACCTGCGCGGGGTCGCCAAGCACCAGGAGACCGAGGAGCGCGCTTCGGCCGTCTCCGACGAGGACCTGCGGCGCGACTGGGACGATCTGCACGAGCTGGGCGTGAACTTCGTCCGCCTGGCCCACTACCCGCACGCGCCTCTGGAATACGACCAGGCGGACGAGAAGGGCATCGTCGTTTGGGCCGAGAACGGCCACTCCCAGCCCGCCATGCCCACCGTCGCCGGCGATCGGATCACGACCGAAATGGTCCGCCAGAACTATAACCACCCGAGTATCTGCTTCTGGAGCGTCGGCAACGAGGCCGTCTACACCGCCGCCGACGTGTTCACTTTGGAGCACTACGCCGCCACCGTGCGTTCCCAGGACACGACCCGGCTGGTCACTTATGCCAGCAACACAGCGTTCAGCGCCGATCCCGCGCTCGACTTCGTGGCCGTCAACCGCTACTTCGGCTGGTACGGCGGGACCATCGAGACGTTCAACTCTCACGCCGCTTACTACCACTGGATTTCCGAGACCGGCGCGGGTGGCGTCGTTTCCACCCACACGACGGCCGCCGTGCCGACCCACCGGGTCAACGCTTATGAGCCGGAAGAATACCAGCAGGAGCTGGCCGAGTCGCGCTGCCAGGCCGTCTTCCGCACCCTGACGGCGTCGGTACCGCTGTTCACCTGGTGGACCTTTCGCGACTTCGGCGACCCGCGCTACAAGGGCGTCAACGCCAAGGGTCTCGAAACCTATGGCGCCTTCCATAAAGATGTCTACTCCCTGTTCCAGTCCTTCCTGAAGCCGTCGGCCCCGGTCGTCCACCTGTGCGGCAAGCCCTGGTTCCTGCGCCGCACCGACTCGCCCTTCGACACGCTGAGCGTCAAGGCATACTCCAACGCCCCCGCGCTCACCCTCACCGTCAACGGGGCGGACGCCGGGGTGCGTCGGAACGGCGTTTATCTTCTGGCCGACGGCATGCGCGTGGACAACGTCTTCTTCTGGGATGCCGTTCTCCGGCCCGGCCGCAACGAGGTCTCCGTAGACGACGGCACGGGCCACACCGACAGCGCCGTGGTCTATGCCGAGCGCGGCGAAGAGAGCGGCCTGGTGCGGAACCTCACGTCGAGCAATTTAGACAACCCCGCCTACTTCATCGGCCTGCCGGTCCAGGCCGAGTGGCCACTGTACGACGACTTCGATGGGACGGGTGACAACACGTTCCACCTTATCCCGCCCGTCCTTGAGGGCGCTCAGTGGATCACGATGGGCCGTCCCTCCAAGCCCGAGTACCGGACGGCCCTCGACTTCCGCATCGCCCCGGACGCCGGGGCTACTGACGTCTTCCTGATGTTCAGCCTGCCCGCCGCGTTCCCAGCCAAGGTGCCGGCCAAGAGCGTTCCCCAGTCCAAGAACGCGCCGCCCGAGGCGCCCGCACTGCCCACCCTCCCCGCCATGCCGTTCGACTTCCTCCAAGGCTTCACGGACACCCATATCAGGGGGATCTGGCGCGACAATTCTTTGGACCTCGTGCCGTATGCCCTCTACCGCCGCACCGTACAAGGCGGCGACGCGGTGCATGTGCCGGACGCGACACTGGGGTACGTCGTGCTGGTAAAGCCGCACGCGGCGCCATAGGCCCCGGCCTTGAAAGGCTGAAGGTTCGGTCCCGTAGGGGCGGCGGCCCTGTCCCCTCCCTCTTCTCCCCCGCCCTCTTCTCCCCCCTGTCTTCTCCTCCCGCCCTCTTTCCTATCCTCAGGCGCTCCACGCCTGAAGATGGGGAGCAGAATGAGGGCAGGACGCGGAAGATGCGGCGAGCGAAGGGCGCGCGGGGATCAAATCCCCAGGAGCGCCCGCGCGCTTTTCTCCTGCCGGGTCGTCACCATTCGCACGAGTTGGGCGGTTAGCAGGGCGCAGAGGAGGTCCGCCGCGTCGTCAGCCGCGGCAACGCCTGCGCCGCCGTAGTCCTTATTGGCGAGAGCGTCCAGGACGTCCATCAGCAGGACGGAGGCCCACCAGAAGCCCAGCAGGGCCGGGGGGCGGACCTTGCGCCAGGCCCCGGCCGCTTGGGTGGGGACGCTGGCCTGCCAGATTTCGCGGAACGTTTGGTACGGGCGGTAGAGGTTCAGGAGGGGGACAAAGAAAAAGAACACGGCCCACGCAGGTGCGGTCCGCAGTCCCGTCGCCCCGAGGGCGCGCAGGTTCCTGCTCAGGCGGTAGGTCCAGGTGAGGA
>JANOOM010000483.1:0-8577 GCA_031421335.1 Armatimonadota bacterium | reverse complement strand
AATGTGGGCGGCATCACCGGCAAACAGAAAACGCCCGTGGCGGTCTCTTTCAAGGATGGCGCGGCGGTCCGTGTCGGCAATCCAAACCCAGGAGACACACGATGGCAGACGGCAGCACGCCATCTCTCGTCAAGGCAGGCCAGAAGCTGGCTCACGCTACAGCAGAAAACTCTCCACTCGTGGCGGGGCGGCGCGAGTTCTTCAAGTACCGCGACCTCGGCGTCAATGCTGCGAGCAACGGTCAGATCAAGGCGCAGGTGATGAGCGCGATCAAGGGCATGACCGAGCCGACCGGCTGGCACTATCACAAGTGCGATGCACAGTTCGTCTACGTGATGAAAGGGTGGGTCGATCTCGAGTTCGAGGATGGCAACCGCATGCGCTTAAAGGCGGGTGAATCGCTCTACATCCCCGGCGGAATGCGGCATAACGAGTTCGGCACCTCGGACGATCTCGAGATCCTCGAGGTCGTGACGCCAGGAGAGATGGGCACGGTGCCTTGCGATCCGCCAGCGGCACGCTGACCGCCTAGGATGCCCTATCTGCAGACCAACTAATGCGGCGGGAAGCCGCCGCGTAGGACCGTGCAGCAAGCGTGTTGCTGCTCACAGGGCTGTCCAATGCGAACTATCGATTTTGACGGGGCTATGGCCCTAGCCGACTGACCCCGGCGCTCGTGGTGTGCCGCTCCTCGGCCGGAATGACGAGAGATCACGTCGTCACCCGAACCGCCCCGTCACATAATCCTGCGTGCGGCGCAGTTTCGGTCCGGTGAACACCGTCTGCGTATCGCCGTATTCGATCAGGCGGCCCAGATACATGAACGCCGTATTGTCCGATACGCGACCCGCCTGCTGCATGTTGTGGGTCACGATGATGATCGTGTACTGCTTTTTCAGGTCGTCCATGAGCTGCTCGATGCGGAACGTGGAGTTCGGGTCCAGGGCCGAACACGGCTCGTCCATCAGGATGATTTCCGGCTCGACGGCCAGAGTCCGGGCGATGCACAGACGCTGCTGCTGGCCGCCGGACAGGGCAAAGGCGGACTGCTTCAGCTTGTCCTTGACTTCATCCCACAGGGCCGAGCCTTGCAGAGTGCGCTCGACGATCTCGCTCAGCCGCTTGCGGTTGGTCATGCCATGGATGCGCGGGCCATAGGCGATGTTGTCGTAGATGGACATCGGGAACGGGTTGGGCTTCTGGAAGACCATGCCGATGCGCTTACGGAGGTCCACGACGTCCACGCGGCGGTCGTAGATGTCTTCGCCGTCCACGGTGACTTTGCCGGTCAGCCGGGTGCCGTCAATGAGGTCGTTCATGCGGTTTAAAGTCCGCAGGAAGGTGGACTTGCCGCAGCCAGATGGCCCGATGAGGGCGGTCACCTGGCGGTCGGGGACGACGATGTTGATGCCCTTGAGGGCCTGGAATGCGCTATAGTAAAAGTCCACGTTCTCGGCCAGGACCTTCGGGGGGGCCGGCGCAGAGGACTGGTCCCGCGCGATCTCCTGGATGGAGCCAGGGCCGGAGGGCAGGTTATCAGTCTCGGAAGCGCTATAAGTCTCAGCCATAAATGTTATTTCTCCTCTTGCATGCCGCCGCGGGTGGCGAAGCGGGCGGCGATGCTGAGGATCAGAATGAGAGTGATCAGGACGACGGCGGCGGCCCAGGCCAGTGCCTGCTGGTCCGGGTCGGCAGCCTGGGAATAGTTGTAAATGCGGAGCGGCAGGGCGTCAATCGGCGCGTTTAGGGTCGGCAGCGTCACGCCGGCGACCTTGTGAGTGGAAAAGAACTCGTTGCCCAGGATGGTGAACAGCAGCGGGGCGGTCTCACCGGCGATGCGGGCGAGGGCCAGCATGATGCCCGTGATGACGCCGCCGCGGGCGGCGGGCAGGACCACGCTCCACATGGTCCGCCAGCGGGTCGCGCCCAGGCCGAGCGAGGCTTCGCGCAGGGAAAACGGGACCAGGCGCAGGATCTCCTCGGTGGTCCGCATGACGGTCGGCACCATCAGGATGCCCAGGGCGAAGCCGCCCGCGTAGGCCGAAAATCCCTGGCCGGGGTGGCGGGCGGCGACGGGAGCGACCACGGCGGCATAAGCAAAGATGCCGATGACGATGGAGGGGATGCCGTTCAGCACGTCCGTGAGGAACCGGACCGCCGAGGCGAAGCGGCCCCTGGCTTCAAGCTGGTAGATGCCGCCCAGTATCCCCAAAGGCAGGCCGATGGTGGAGGCGGTGCCGAGCAGGACCAGCGTTCCAAAAATGGACTGGGCCATTCCGCCCTGCTTGACGTTGACATTGTCGGGGAGGCGCGTGAACAGCGTCAAGTGCAGCGAGCTGAAGCCTTTGGAAAGAAGCAGATAGAGGACCAAGCCCAACACGAGGATGGCGAGGCCGGCTGCCAACATGCACAGCGTCAGCATCAGGGAGTTGACGAACTTGCGCCGCCCGACGCTGCTGCCGCGCGTGCGGAAACCGTCGCGGGGTGCGGGGCTTTGAGCGAGGGTCGTGCTCATCGCTTATTTCCCCCCCTGCACGTCTTTAGCCGTGTAGAAGACGAGGAGCCGGGCGCAGGCGTTCACGGCCACGGTCACGCAGAACAAGACCAGGCCGATCTCGACGAGAGCGGACTGGTTCAGGCTGCCGGGGGACGCCTCGTTGAACTTGTTCGCCAGAACACTGGACATGGTGTAGCCCGAGTCGAACAGCGAGAACGAGATGCCGGACGCCGTATTGGGCGACTGATTGCCGATCAGCATCGTCACCGCCATCGTCTCGCCCAGGGCGCGGCCCAAGCCCAGGATGACCGCGCCGATGATGCCGGACTTGGCGTAGGGGATGACGACCTGCGAGATGGTCTCCCACTGCGTCGCGCCCAGGGCATACGATCCTTCGCGCTGCGACCGCGGGATCGCCCGCAGGATGTCGCGCGTGACGGCGGTGATGAACGGCGTCACCATGATGGCGAGGATCATGCCCGCCGCCAGCATCGAGTAGCCCGCCGCTTGGCCGCCGAACAGACCACCGATGACCGGCAGGTGTGGCAGGCGCGAATTTAAGACGGGCTTGAAGACGAACGCTTTCAGGAACGGGATCAGGATGAAGATGCCCCACAGACCATACACGACGCTCGGGATGGCGGCGAGCAGCTCGATCAGGAACGTGGCCGGGGTGCGTATCCAGCGAGGGGCAAGCTCCGACAGGAAGATGGCAGCGCCGACTGAGACCGGGACGGCCAAAACGAGCGCGATGAACGACGAGTACAGAGTCCCCTGGATGAAGGGCAGGGCGTGGTAGCTGTCCTTCTCCTCGTTCCAGTCGGACTTGGTGATGAATGACAGGCCCGAGTGGTGGATGGACAGGAGGCTGGCCCCGGTGAGCTGCCAGAGCAGCCAAAGGATGATGACGAAGATGCTCAGGGACGCCAGAAAGGTGACGGCCGAATAGATCCCGTCGCCAATCCGCGCACCCGTCACGGCGGGGCGAGGGCGGAGCGGGGTCGAGGGCGCCCGCGTTACCACGGGCGATGGGGCGCTGGGGCGTGTGACGCTCGGGGCGCGATCAGCCATGAGGGTTCGTTTCTCCAAGGACGGGTCGGTCACAACGAAAAACAGGAGCAGTGCAGACGGAACAAGAGGGCCGGGTGACCCGGTCCTTAGCACAGTACCCAACATCCGGCGGAACAATCGTCCGGGGGGGCGGGGTTCCCCGCCCCCACTTTGCCGGCGCCCGTCAGTGCATGGTCGAGACGGCGGCCAGGGCGCGCTGGCGGACGCCGGCGGGCAGGGGCGCGTAGGACATCGGGCCGGCGTCCTTCTGGCCCGTCGTCAGCATCCACTGGATCATCTTCTTGACTTCGGGCTTGGTGCCAGTGCGGTAGACGAGCAGGTAGGTGAAGCCGGTGATGGGATAGCCCTTGGCGGACGACGTGTTGACGGCGACCTTGCGGAAGTCGGCGGGCAGCGGCACGGCGTCCACGGCCGATGTCGTACTCTCGACGGTTGGGTAGACGCCCACGCCCTTGGCGTTGCGGACGGCGGCGTAGGGGATCACGTTCGTGACGGCATAGTTCAGCTCGATGTAGCCGATAGCGCCTTCCGTCGTCTTGATGAGCTGGGCGACGCCCTGGTTGCCCTTGCCACCCAGGCCGTTCGGCCAGTGGACGGCCTTGCCCGCGCCGACGCTGCTGGCCCATTCGCTGCTGGTCTCGGCTAGGTAGGTGGTGAAAATGTTGGTGGTCCCTGAACCGTCCGAGCGGTGCTCGGGGGCGATGGTGATGGCGGGGAACTTCGTGCCCTTGTTCAGCCGCGTGATGGCGGGGTCATTCCACCGAGTGATCTTGCCCAGGAAGATGTCCGCGATCACCGTGGGCGTGAGCTGAATACCGACGCCGACGCCGGGGATGTTGTAGGCCATCACGACCGCGCCGGCGACCGTCGGGATGTGCAGGATGCCGGGCGCGGCGGCCATCTCGGCGGCGTTCATGGGAGCGTCGGAGGCCCCGAAGTCCACGGCATGGGCGGTGATGTTCTTGATGCCGCCGCCGGACCCGATGGCCTGGTAATTGACGGTGGGGCCACCCTCGGCGTGGTACTCCTGGAACCACTTCTGGTAGAGCGGGGCGGGGAAGGTCGCGCCCGCGCCGTTGACCTGCGCCTGGGCGGCGCCGCCGCCGAGGACAGCAAGGCTCAGGGCCGTGAGGGCGGCCCCCTTGAAGTTCTTCGTGATGGACTTGAGCATGGCTGAGACTTTCTTCGTCGAAAAGTGTGTGGGGCGCCGGGGGAAGGCCCCCGGCGCCGGTTCACTGGAAGTTGACTAGAACTTGACCTGGACTTCTCCGGTCAGCAGGCCGTAGACCGGCGGCTTGGCCGTTCCCGGTAGGTGCGCTACCAAATTGGCCCGCTCGTACCACACCCGAAGACGGGTCGCTTTGTCCAAGTTGTACAAAGCACCATATCCCACGTTCTCATCCGTGTAGGAACGGCTGCCGCCCCCATTGAAAGCGTTTGCTTTCCCCTCACCTCGGCGAAGTACGTCATACTGCGCCGCGAGCGTCAGCGGGTGCGTCCCCGTCTGGCCGAACGTGAACCCGCCGACAGCGTAGTAGCCGTCAATGTGGTTGTCCTTGGCGTAGGCCGTCGTCAGCACGTTCGCCGTCGGTGCCCCGAAGTACGAGCGCTGCTCGTACAGGCCTCCGACGTACTCCGCGTTCAGGAACGGGCCGCTCGGCAGCACGACCTGAAGGTCCGCCCCGTACAGCTCTTTCTTCCGGCCCGTGTAGAACGAAGCCGTGCCGGCGGCCGACGGCGTCCCCTGTCCGCCCAGACCCGCCAGGTTGGCCGGGATGCCGCTCGTCTTGATCTGGCCGTAGTAGTAAGAACCGCCCACGCTCACCACTTTGTTGGGTGTCTGGTAGCCGACGTGGTAGATCTGGTCCACCGTCTTGTCCGAGTTGTCGCTCGTCCGCCCCGATCCGTTGACCACCGCCGCCGTCAGCTTGATGCCCGCCGGCAGGAACAGGAACTGCTGCCCAGTGTTGTAGGAAAGCTGTACGCCCTTGTCATAGTCCTGGTTCGTGAAGAGCCCCGCCCCGCTCTCGCTGAACGCCAAAGGCCGTTCCGGGCTGATGTAGGTGGAAGACGAGATCGGCAGGATGTAGCCAAATGGAGTGGGAAACATCCCCGCCGTGGCCGTCAGGTTCTTGGTCGGGTCGCCGTTGCCCAGCGTGTAGGCGGCATAGGCCTCCCGCACCGTCACCTGCTGATTGGTACCCGTCACAGCACCGCTGGTGTCTATCTGCACACCGTACTTGGTATTTCCGGAGACCTGGCCCGTGAACTTGATCCGCGCCCGGCGCACGTCGAACGTGTTCGGGTTGGAGCCGCTCAAGTAGTTGCCGTTGTAGGCGCCTGACCCACCGGCCACTCCCTGCGGGAACCGCGCCAGGGAACCCTGACCCGACGGTGCCACTTGATAGCGCGCCTGCACATATCCCGAGATCTGGAACTTGCGCGTGGCCCCCACGCCATAGGAGTTGTCGGCCGTCGCCTGCGCCTTGTTCGCCAGAGCCTTCGCATCCAGGACGTCGGCGCGCAGGGCGTCAATGTCGTCCTGGGCCTGCTTCAGATTGGTCTGGATGGTATCGAGTTCCGGGCGGAACTTGTCGATCAGGGCTTGGACCTGGTTCAGCTCGTCCTGCGTCAGACCCTGCGCGGCCGGCGGCGGGGGGGTGCCGTTCTGCTGGGCGGCACGGATCTCGTCGAGGGTGAGCAGCATCCGGTTGATGGCGACGGCGAACTCGTAGCGGGTCATGGGGCGCTTGCCGCCATAAGTGCCGTCCGGGTAGCCGATGACGATACCCCGCTTGGCGAGGTTCTGGACGGCCTCATAGGCCCAGTGGTTGGTGGGAGTATCCAGGAACGGGGCCGCTTGGGCCTTCGCCTGGGGTGCGCCGGAGGCAGCCCCCAGAGCCAGCAGCCCGCCGGCCAGTGCCGCAGTCCAAATCTTCAAATGTGTTCTCCTCGGGAAAGATCGCGCCGGTCGCGCCTGCACGTCGAGCATAATGATACCATGCGTGCAGTTCTTTACAAGCAATTGCGCGGGCAGTTTACCTGGTGAATGTTAAGAGAGTGTTAAGAGAGTGTTAAGAAGGGTTTGTGGAACAGGAAAGTGAATAGAGAACCGGCGGACCCAAGCGAGCCTGAAGGATGGATACTATGCGGCTTCTTCCACGCGAAGAGCGTTTTTTCGACCTGTTTGACAAGATCGCTGAGAAGGTGGTTATGGCGGCGGAGGTACTGGAAGACACTCTCCAGGACTATGGACATTTGGAGGCGGCGATCTCCAAGCTGCGCGCCCTGGAGCACGAGGCCGACCAGCTCGTCCACGAGGCCATGGACCGGCTCAACAAGACGTTCGTGACGCCGCTGGACCGCGAGGACATCCTGGCGCTCACGCACGTCCTCGACGACGTGCTGGATTATACGCAGTCGGCGGCGGACTGCATGAGCCTTTACGGCATCGCCGCCCCCGTGCCGCACAGCCTGGAAATGGCGACCATCCTGGTCAGCGCCACGCAGCAGATCCGCCAGGCCGTGACGGGCCTGCGGAACTTCGGGGACATTCGGGGCATCCTCGACCCATGTATCCGCATCAACTCACTGGAGAACCAGGGGGACGCCGCCAACCGCCAGGCGCTGCGCGCGCTGTTCGGCGGCGACCAGGACGCCGTGACCATCCTGAAGTGGCGCGAGGTCTACGAGCACCTGGAGACCGCCCTCGACCGCTGCGAGGACGTCGCCGACGTCCTGCAAACCATCGCCGTCAAGAACAGCTAACGTTAATCGCGGAAACAGCCCGCAAAGGACCCGCGCTTGGATCACACGCTTATTTGGATCGGGATCATCGTCGTCCTGGCCCTCTCCTTCGACTTCTCCAACGGCGTCCACGACGCCGCAAACGCCATTGCCACCACGGTCACCACGCGCGCCCTGTCCATGGGCCGAGCCGTGGCGATGGCCGCCGTCCTCAACCTGCTCGGGGCCGTCGTCAGCACGGCGGTCGCCAAGTTCATCGGCAAGGGCCTGGTGGATGCCCACCTGGTGACGCTGCCGATCGTGGCCGCCGCCCTGGTGGGGGCGATCAGTTGGAATCTGCTGACCTGGTATTACGGCCTGCCTTCCTCCTCCTCGCATGCCCTGATCGGCGGCCTGGTGGGGGCGGCCCTGTTCGCCTTAGGGCCGTCCTCGGTACACGTCGAGGGGCTGGTCAAGACCCTCATCGCGCTGGTGACTTCGCCCCTGGCCGGGTTCGCGGCGGCCTTCCTGCTGATGCGCGCCCTGCTGCGGGTCGTCCGGGACAGGCCGTACACACCGACCATGCGCGGCTTCCGCCGGCTCCAGATCGTGTCCGCCGCCTTCATGGCCTTCTCCCACGGCTCCAACGACGCCCAGAAGACCATGGGGGTCGTCACACTCGCCCTGATCAGCGGCCACCTGCTGCCCGACAAGGCCGCTATCCCACTGTGGGTGATCCTCTGCTCCGCCGCCGCCATGGCCCTCGGCACGGCGGTGGGCGGCTGGCGGATCATCAAGACGATGGGCAGCAAGCTGGTGGACCTGACGCCCGCGCACGGATTCGCGGCGGAAACAGCGGCAGCGGCCGTGATTTTGGTCGCCACTCACCTGGGCCTGCCCATCTCCACCACCCACGTCATCGCATCTTCCATCCTGGGGGTGGGCGCGACGCGGCGGGCCAACAGCGTGCGCTGGGGCACGGCGACCAACATCATGCTGGCGTGGGTCCTGACCATCCCCGGCGCGGGCCTGGTGGCCGGCCTGATCGCGCTGGCGGTGCGGCACCTATGACGGGCGGACTCGTGAAAAAGCGCCACGGAACCTTTCCCGTGGCGCTTCGGGGGGATTTAGTCAGCCCGCGCTGATCTGGGCGGCCTCTTTGCCGCCCTGGCCCGCGCTGATCTGGGCGGCGGGGCGGGCGGCGGGCTGGACGTAGATCGGGTTGCTGAAGATCCAGGGCTTGGCGCCCAGGCACAGGCTGCCGACGCGATGCTTGTAGAGGA
>JANOOM010000482.1:0-1728 GCA_031421335.1 Armatimonadota bacterium | reverse complement strand
GTACATCCGGCAACTCTCGCTGCCTGATCTTGCCGCCCAAACATTGCCGTTCTTGCAGGAAGCCGGCCTGGCCCTGTCTGACCCGGACGCCGACACTTTAGACTACATCGGCCGCGTCCTCGCTTTGGAGCAAGAGCGGATGAAGACCCTGGCCGAGGCGCCCACCCTCGCCGACTTCTTCCTGCTGGCCGACGACGAGTATTTGTTCGACGAGAAGGCCATTGCCAAGTGGTTCAACAGTGTCGGCGTCGGCGAACGGCTTGGCCGCGTCCGCGCCGGCTTCGCGGCCGCAGAGGTCTTCGATGAGGCTTCGACTGAACAGGTCATCCGGGACACCATCGCCGAGTTCGAGGTGAAGGGCGGCGAGGTCATCCACCCCGTCCGCGTCGCCGTTTCGGGCCGGACGACCGTGCCGGGCCTGTTCGAGATGATCGCGGTGCTGGGCCGGGAGCGGAGTTTGGCGCGTCTGGATCGGGCGCTGGGGATGATTAAGACCTAACCCCGGCACAAGTGCCGACCCTTCCCTGTCAGGGAAGGGTGAGGATACAGCTATGGAGCTTCGGCGGCGAATAAGAAGGGCCACTCGGCGTCTCGGAGGTCGCCGGCCTGTATGTCCTGAATGCGGCTCGGAGAACGTCATTTTGGAGATGACCGAATGGATAATCGGCGCCCACGTCGAGAACGCGGGCCGGACCTCTTTTTCCCGGCTCTGCAAAACCTGCGGTCATGGACGGAGGCCGACACCGTGACTCGTTCGCCCGCCCCGGTCCGCCAACCAATCGGTCACTTCTTCTCTTCTCACCCTTCCCTAACAGGGAAGGGGCGGCGCTCGCGCCGGGGTTAGGTTCTTATGGAAATCACCGACGTCAACACGCTGTTCGGGGCCTACCCCGCCCAGCACGCCGACAGCAGCGCCGAGTCGCTGGTCGAGGTGATGCGCGCCCAGGGCGTGGACTGGTGCCTCGCCCTGTCCACCTGGGGCCTGTTCCACTCGGCCCAGGCCGGCAACGAGGAGACCATGCGCGCCTGCCAGGCCCACGACCACTTGATCCCCGTCGCCACCATCAATCCCACCCACTACTGGGGGCAGGAGGGCATGGTCGAGGGCATCGCCGGGGGCGCATTCGAAATGTTTCGCTTTTTCCCGCATTCCCAGGGCTGGCCGCTCGAATTCGCGCCCTTCATGCGGATACTCTCCGTGCTGGGCCGGTCCGCCCGGATGCCGATCATGGTGAGCGTCGAGCAGTGCGGCGAGGCGACCCAGCTTTTGCGGCTCCTCGATGACTTCCCGCACCCCGTCATCCTCGCCGGCGTCTCGCCCGAGACCTTGACCGAAGCGGTCTCGCTGATGCGAGTGCATGAGAACCTGCTCATCGAGACCAGCGCCCTGGCTGCCCCCCACGCCCTGCCGCTGCTGCGGGACACGTCGGGCATTGGGCGCGTTCTGTTCGGGTCGGACGCGCCGGGCCGGTCGCTGGCCGCCGCCCTGAGCTATGTGCGGTCGTCGGGCCTGTCCACGGCGGATCAGGACACGGTCCTGTCCGGCAACGCCCAGCGCGTCTGGCAGGGGGGAGAATAACGCCATGCCGACCTTCGATGTCCATGCTTTCTACGGTGCGACGCCTTTCTCATCTTCGATGGCGACCCGCGACTCCATCCAGGCGACGCTGCGGGGCGCGGGCCTCGACGGGGCTGCCCTGATTTCCGGCCTGGCCGGTCAGGCGGCGG
>JANOOM010000481.1:0-3343 GCA_031421335.1 Armatimonadota bacterium | reverse complement strand
GCCGAGCGGGCGGATGCTGCTGGCATTCGAAATCGTCATGCTCACTCCGGCCGCTGTCCTGAGCCTGGTCCAGCGCTATCCGGGCTCGGTACCGCTGGCGGTGATGCTGTCACTGTATCTGGCATACGTCATGGTCACGGGCCGGCAACTCCATGGCTCTTACTTGAAGGGCGAGCGCAACCAGTTGCTGCTCGAGTCGCATGCCGCCGAGCTCGAAATCGCACGCATGACCGCCGAATCGGCGAACCGGGCCAAGTCCGAGTTCCTGGCCAACATGAGCCACGAGATCCGCACGCCCATGAACGGCGTCATCGGCATGACCGGGCTTCTGCTGGAAACCGGGCTGACGGCGGACCAGCGCGACTACGCCGAAACGATCCGGGGCAGCGGCGAAGCGCTGCTGACGATCATCAACGACATCCTCGACTTTTCCAAGATCGAGGCGGGCAAAATGACGATCGAGGTGGCCGACTTCAGCTTGCGCGAAGCTTTGGAGGACGTCGCCGACCTGCTGGCCCCGCGCGCCCAAGCGGCGGGGATCGAGATGATTAGCCACGTCCCGCCGACTGTCCCCGAGCGCCTGCGGGGCGATCCGGGGCGCATCCGGCAGGTCCTGACGAACTTCGTCGGCAACGCCCTGAAGTTCACGCCGCATGGCGAGGTGGTCATCGAGGCGCGGCTGGTGGCCGAGACCGGGACGGAGGCCACGGTCCGGCTTTCGGTCCGAGACAGCGGGATCGGCATCCCGAAGAACCGCCAGGAGGCCGTCTTCGAGTCCTTCACGCAGGCGGACGGCAGCACGACGCGCCGCTACGGCGGGACGGGGCTGGGGCTGACCATCTGCCGCCAGCTCACGCACCTCATGGGCGGACACATCGGGCTGGAAAGCGAGCCGGGGCACGGGAGCACCTTCTGGGTGGAGCTGACGCTGCCCAAGCAGAGTAGGGCGCCCGCCGTCCGCGCAGCCGCTCCTGCTCAGTGGGAGGGCCTGCGCGCCCTGATCGTGGACGACAACGCCGTCAACCGGCGCATCCTGCGTGAGCAGCTCCGGTCGTGGGGCTGCCGCACCGAGGAAGCTTCGGGCGGGCAGGAGGCCCTGGACCTGCTGGCCGGGTCGGGTGCGGACCCCTTCGGGCTGGCCCTGCTGGACATGATGATGCCGGGCATGGACGGTGCCGAAACGGCGCGGCTGATCCGGGCGGACGCGCGCTGGCGCGCTGTCCCGCTGGTCCTGCTGTCTTCGGCGGGTCACCGGGGCGGGTCGGCAGAGCTGAAAGCAGGCGGCTTCGCGGCGGCCCTGGTCAAGCCGGTGCGCCAGTCCCAGCTCTTCAATACCCTGGCCGGCGTGCTGGCCGAAGGGCTGACGACGCTCACGATCGAGGCGACGCGGAACGAAGGCAAAGAAAGAGAAGCCAAAGAAAGAGATGCCAAAGAAAGAAAAGCCAAAGAAGCGGCGGCGGTCGAGCCGCTGGGCCTGCGAGTCCTGCTGGCCGAAGACAACTCCACCAACCAGAAGCTGGCCCTGCGCCTGCTGGGCAAATGGGGCTGCCATGCCGATGCCGTCGCAAACGGGATGGAGGTGCTGGACGCCTTGGCCCAGGCGCCCTATGACGCCGTGCTGATGGACGTGCAGATGCCCGAGATGGACGGCCTGGAGGCTGCCGAGGCGATCCGGCGGCGCGAAACCGGGACAGGGCGGCACATCCCCATCATCGCCATGACCGCGAACGCCATGCAGGGTGACCGGGAGCAGTGCCTCGCGGCGGGCATGGACGACTACGTTTCCAAGCCGATCCGCCCGCAAGAGCTGTACGGCAAGCTGCGCGCGGCCTGCCTCATTGATGAAACCGAGTTGAAGAAAGCGGCGTAACGGCATATGAAGACACTGATCGTCGAGGACAGCTCGGGGGCGGCCCTGATCCTGCGCCGGACACTGGAAAAGATCGGTCACGAGGTGACGGTCGCATCCAACGGCATGGAAGCGTGGGAGCTGCTGCAGCACGAGACTTTCCCCCTAGTCATCTCGGACTGGATGATGCCGCGTATGGACGGCCGCACTCTGTGCCGGCGCATCCGGGCGCGGGAGGGGGTGCCCTACACTTATGTGATCCTGCTGACCTCGCGCAACGAGCGGGAGGACCGGCTGGAGGGGCTGGGAAGCGGGGCGGACGACTTCCTGGCGAAGCCGCTGGGCGGGGGCGAGCTGTTCGCGCGCCTGGAGATCGCCCGGCGCATCTTGAAGATGCAGGACGAAATGCGGACGCTGAACACGCGCCTGGACGGCCAGAATCAGGAACTTGGGGAGCGGGTGTCATGGCTCGGGGCGGCCAGCCACCGTTCTTCGGAGCTGTTCGCCGGTCTGCCCACGGCCTGCTACTCTTATGACGCCGAGGGGACCGTCCACGAGTGGAACCGGGCGGCGGCCGAGCTGTTCGGGGTCGGGGCCGCCGAGACCTGCGGGCGGCGTATCTGGGACATCTTCGCCGAAGAGGGCGCCGAGGCGCAGGCGCGCAGCGTCGAAGGCCACAAGGAAGCGATCCGGCGGGTCCTGGCCGGCGAGGAGCTGACCGGGGGCGAGGTGACCCGGCAGGGCCGGGACGGGCGGCGGCTGCACCTCCTGTCCAGCACTTTCCCCCTGCGCGCGGAAGGCGGGCAGATCATCGGCCTGATCAGCGCCAACGCCGATATCACCGGCCGGCGCGCTCTGGAAGAGCGGGTGGCGGAGCAGGTGCGGCAGCTCGAGCGCGCCAACAGCCAGTTGGAGCGGGCCAACGCGCGCCTGGAAGAGATGGCGGCCTGCGACGGGCTGACCGGGCTGAAGAACCACCGCTTCCTCCAGGATATCCTGCTTTCCTGCTTCTCCTTCGCGCGGCGCCAAGCGCTGCCGCTATCGCTGGTCATGCTGGACGTGGACGACTTCAAAGCCTACAACGACACCTTCGGTCACCCCAGCGGCGACGCTGTGCTGCGCCAGGTCGCCGCCCTGCTGCAAGAAAACGTGCGCGACCACGACGTGGTGGCCCGCTACGGCGGCGAGGAGTTTGCCATCCTGCTGCCTGCCACCGCCCAGGAGGATGCCATGGTCGTGGCCCACCGCCTGCGCGAGTCGGTCGCCGCATTCGCCTGGTCCGAACGGGCGGTGCGTATCAGTGTCGGTGTTTCCACTTACGACCCCGCCGCCGCCCCGCCACTCGCCCAGGCGCCGGGGGAGATGGTGAACGAGGCCGATGCCGCCCTGTACCGCTCCAAGCAGCAGGGCCGCGACCGCGTCACCCACTCGCGCGAAGCTGCCGCCCCGGCGCGGCTGCTCCGGGCGGCATGAGCGGCCTTGGAGACTGTATGA
>JANOOM010000480.1:0-5164 GCA_031421335.1 Armatimonadota bacterium | reverse complement strand
GGCATGGCGAAGCTTCTCAGGGGGAAGGGCGGCGCGAACCGCCGCCTTCCAGCCACTCGACGGCCTCGGCCAATGGGATGTGGTGCTGCCAGCCATCGTACAAGCTCTTGAGCTGGAGGGTGCCGCCCGCGATCTCGTCGTCGCCAAGTATCAGGGCGTAGCGGGCGTGGGCGCGGTCGGCGGCCTTCATCTGCGCCTTCATGGAGCGCCCGCCGTATTCCGTCTGGGCGGAGATGCCCGCCGCGCGCAGGTCGGCCAGCAGCTTCATGCCGATCGGCCGGGCGAGGTCGCCCTGGATGACGATGAAGGCGGTCGGGACGGGGGCGGGGGGCATCTCGACGGCCAGCGATTGCAGGGCGATCAGGGCGCGCTCGACGCCCAGGCCGAAGCCGATGCCGGGCGTCGGCGGCCCACCGATCTGCTCGACCAGCTTGTTATAACGTCCCCCACCCCCGAGGGCGTTCTGGGCACCGAGGTCGGGCGACTGGATTTCAAAGGCGGTCTTGGTGTAATAATCGAAGCCGCGCACCAGGAATGGGTCCGACTGATAGACGACTCCGGCATCGTCGAGGTAGCCGATTAAAGCCTCATGGTGGGCGCGCTCGTCGTCCGCGAGGTAAGCATCGAGTGTGGGCGCGGTGGAAAGGATCTCCAGTTCACGCGTATTCTTGGTATCCAGGAGACGCAGGGGGTTGGTCTGAAACCGGGCCTGGCCTTCGACGCTGAACTCCGGCAGGAATGGCTCGACGTAAGCTTTCAAGGCGACGAGGTAAGCAGCGCGGGACTCAATGGAGCCGACCGAGTTGAGCTTGAGCGTTAGGTTGCGGACGCCGACGCTGCGGAAGAAGGCCAAGGCCAAGCCGATGACCTCGGCGTCCAGAGCGGGGTCGTCGGCGCCTAATGCCTCGACGCCAAGCTGTTCGTGCTGCCGGTAGCGACCTTCCTGAGCGCGCTCGTAGCGGAAGTGGGAGGCGCAGTAGTAGAGCTTGGTGACACCTCCGCGCGCATACAGAGAGTTCTCGACGAAGGCGCGCAGGACAGCGGCCGTGCTTTCAGGGCGCAGGGTGAGCGAGTCGCCGCCTTTGGTCTCGAACGTGTACATCTCTTTGGAGACGATGTCCGTGCCCTCGCCGACGGAGCGCTTGAACAGGTCAGTGGCTTCAAAGACGGGGGTTCGAACTTCATTGTAACCGTAAAGACGGCACAGGGCGCGGAACTGCTCTTCCAGGTACAAGCAGCGCGCGCTGTCATTCACCCACTTGGGGGCGTCCGGGACAAAATCGTGAGTCCCCTTCGGGCGCTGATACTTTAGGGGCATGACTCAGGCCGCTTCCTCTTCGCCTTCAAGGAACTGGCCCATGCGGCGGAACTTCTCGTAGCGCTGGGCGACCAGGGCAGGCGCAGGGAGGTCCAGCAGAGGCAAAAGCTGTCTGAGCAGGGCCGCTTTGACGTTGGCGGCGGCCTCGGCATAGTCGCGGTGGGCGCCGCCCAGAGGCTCGTCAATGATGCCGTCAACGACGCCAAGCTCCAGGGCGCGCTGGGCGGTCAGGTTCAGGACCTTGGCGGCCTCGTCCTTGCGCTCCGGGTCGCGCCACAGGATGGCGGCGAAGCCCTCCGGCGGGATGACAGAGTAAACGGCGTGTTCCAGCATCAGAACGCGGTCGGCGACGGCGATGCCCAGAGCGCCGCCGCTGCCACCCTCGCCGATGACGATCGAGACGATGGGGACGGGCAGGGTCACCATCTCGAACATGGAGCGCGCGATGGCTTCCGAGATGCCACGCTCGTCGGCGGCGATGTCGGCGGCGGCGGCGGCGGTGTCCACGAGGGTGATGATTGGCAGGCCGAACTTGGCGGCCAGGCGCATGATGCGGCCCGCCTTGCGGAAGCCCTCGGGCCGGGCGGACCCGAAGTTGCGGAACTGGCGCTGCTTGAGGTCGCGCCCCTTCTGGTGGCCGATCACAGCAACGGGCAGGCCGTCCAGTTTCGCCAGCCCGGCGACGATGGCGCCGTCGTCGGCGCACAGGCGGTCACCGTGCAGTTCCGTCCAGCCCTCAAAGATGGCGCTGACGTAGTCCAGCGTGTAGGGACGCTTGACGTGGCGGGCGAGCAGGACCTTGTCCCAGGGAGACAAGTCGGAAAAGAACGAGGACAGGACGGCGGACTTATGTTCTTCCAGATCGGCGATCTGGGCGGCAAGGTCGGGCCTGTTCTGGGGGTTGGTCCGGTCGGCGACGACCTGGCGCAGCTTGGACAAGTTCTCGTCAAGCTCGGCGACGGACTTTTCGAAATCGAGGACATTCAAACTAGACATGGGGGTCCTCCGCACCGGACAGGACCAGCGATCCCGGAACGCCGTTCGCGCCGTTCCGGTCGGGAGTTGGAGCGTAAACGGGGACGGCGGCGGGGCGGCCCGCCAGCATCGTCAGCAGCGAGGCCAGCGTCTGGGGCAGGTCGCGGCGGGCGATTACGGCGTCAATATGGCCGTGGGCGAGCTGCCACTCGGCGGTCTGGTAATCTTCAGGGGGCTTTTGGACGGTCGCCTGGGCGACGACGCGCGCCCCGGCGAAGCCGATGGTCGCACCGGGTTCTGCCAGGTGGACGTCGCCCAGGGAGGCATAGGAAGCCAGGACACCCGCCATGGTCGAGTCGGTCAGGACGACGAGGTATGGCAGCTTCGCTTCGGCCAGCCGGGTGGCGGCGGCGGCGGTCTTCGCCATCTGCATCAGCGACAGCAGGCCCTCCTGCATCCGCGCCCCGCCGCCCGTCGCGGTGAAGAGGACGACGGGGAGGCGGCGCGCGACTCCCTCTTCCATAGCTCGCGCCACTTTTTCGCCGTGGACGGAACCCATGGACCCGGCCATGAAGTGGAAGTCGGCGACGCCAAGGACGACCGGGTTGTCCGCGATTCGGGCCAGGCCCACGCGGAAACTGTCGTTGCCGCCGGTCGCCCCAACGGCCTTGAGGAGCTTCGCCTCATAGTCCGCAAAGGGGAGGGGGTTAGTCGAACGCAGGTCGGCGAACAACTCGTGCCAGGAACCGCCGTCAACCGTGTAGGCGATGCGCTCCAGGGCCGTCAGCTTGTGGTGGAAGCCGCAGATGGGGCAAACTTTCAGGTTCTTCTCAAAGTCCTTGGTGAAAAGGATCTCGCCGCAGCGGGCGCACTTGGTGGCGACTCCCTCGGGGACCTGCGCGGCCGCCTCGGCGGCGGGGGCGGGGGGAAACTTGGATTTTCGGCGAAACCATCCGTCCGGGGGCATAAACAATCCTCGCGCTCTGTGTCTTCTCGCCTTGTGGGAGCAGTGTGAGAAGTACGGCGACTTCCCATTATACCTGCACAGACAGCAAAACGCGCAGATTGTTTCAACGTGCCGCTTTCAAGCCGGGCCGGTGGTGATGGTGGTTCCGCATCATTCGGGACAGCCGGACGGTCTCGGCTGGGAGTTCGTCCGCGCCGTCGTCGGCGGCGGTGCGGACCGTCCACCCATCTCTTGTGGCCGGAGGGGCGGGCTGACCGCGCAGGATGGGCGCGAAGACGACAGTTGAGCCGGCGGCGACGGCAAAGAAGTAGGCAGCGAAGCGGCGGAACGACATGGCTTAACCTCCTGGAAGAAATACGGGAGCGGTAGGGTTAAGCCTGATTGTCGGACACGGGCGGGGTGCGGGTGAGACGGCAAAAGTGCCAGGTTTGTATCTACGGGGTCACGGAGATGCCGACGCCAGTGTCCGCAGGGGACGCGCGGCAGGGGCGACGGCGCCGGGGAAAGCGGGCGGCGCATAGCCCAGCGAGGAGCGGCGGACGACGAGGCGGGCGGGAAAGACTTCCGAGACGAAAGCGGCCGAGGGGTCGGCCATGCGGCGCAGGATCAAGGAGCCGGCCGTCTTGCCGATGCCGTCGAAGTCTTGTGCCATCGTGGTCAGGCCCAGGTCGTCCAGGCCCGGCGGGACGACGTCGTCGAAGCCGACCAGGGCGACGTCTTCGGGGACGCGCAGGCCCAGACGGCGCAGCTCGGTGACGAGCGGGGGCGCCCAGAAGTCAGCCAGCAGGAACACGGCAGTGGGGGCGCCCGCCCCGCCAAAGAGCAGGCGCATCTGGGCCGGGTCCAGCCGGCGCCCACCGTCCTGGAGCAGGATCAAGTCGCGCGGGTTGAACTCGAGGCCCGCGTCGCGCAGGGCCTGCTGGTAGCCGCGCAGGCGGTCGGCAGCGGCCTCGGTGGTCTCCATGCAGGTGAGGTGGGCGATGCGGGTATGGCCCTGCGCGATGAGGTGTTGGGTGGCCTCGTAGGCGCCCTGTAAGTTGTCGGTGCCGACGAAGTCCAGAGCGATGTTCGGCACGCGGCGGTCAATGGCAACGACGGGGATTTCGGCCTGCAAGGTCTGGATCAGGTCCACGTTGGCATGCCCGCCTTCGTGCCAGAGGACCACGCCGGCGAAGCCATTCGCGCGGGCGTAGCGCAGGCCCTCGGCTTCTTTCTCGGCCGCTTTCTGGTAGGTGTCGGCGTAGGTGTCCAGGACGAGGGGATGATACCCCTGGGCGGCCAAGGTCTCGTTGATACCGTAGAAGGTGTCGGTGAAGAGGCTGCCGCCGAACCGGCGTCCGAGCAGGACGCCGACCAGGTGCGGCTCGGCGGCGGGGCCGTAGCGGCGGGCGCCGGGCTTGCGGATGGGGGGCTGGGCGCGGTGGCGCGGCGTGTAGCCGAGGTGGGCGGCGGCGGCCAGCACGTTCAAGCGCGTGCCTTCGGAAACGAAGATGCCGTTCTGGCGCTCGTTCAGCACGGTGGAAACGACGGACTGCGAGACCTTGGCCCGCTCGGCCACGTCTTTAAGGGTAACCGGCTTGAGTGGCGGCATAGCGCGTGAGACTTTCTTGCGTGAGACTTCCTGTGCAGCGTTGCAGGCGGCAGGCTGAACTCAGCGTGCGACTTTATATAAAGATTATATAGTCTACCTAGCCGCACGGCTGTTTGTCAAGTGTGGCGTTTGCGACGGGGAGGGAAGCCGCGCGTGGAGGCGGTCCAGCATCTGGCTGACGGTGACAAATTGGTAGCCCTGGGCGCGCAGGCCATCAATGATGGCGGGCAGGGCGGCGACCGTCGCGGACGTGTCCTGGTGCAGCAGGATGATGGCGCCGGGCGCGGTCCGGTCCAGGACGCGCTGCTTGATG